>DASYHQ010000051.1 GCA_035998445.1 Tepidisphaeraceae bacterium
GCCGCATATAACTTCGCTAAGCGACTCAAAACCCTGCATGGCCTCACGCCCCACGAGTTCATCTGCAAGAAGTGGCTTGAAGACCCTAGCCAGTTCCATTCAGATCCGAACCAGCACATGCTGGGACTGTACACCTAGTGCATCACGGATTCTTCAGTAAGTACTCCAGCACGTCCCCATGCGCATTTGGGGCCCCCGCCAGAAACGGCACCTTCGCGCCTGTGTAAGCCGTCAGGTCGTACGGCCAGATTGGCTTGCCATCCAAACCCGTCACCACCCCGCCAGCGGCCAGCACGATGGCGCAGGGCGCAACCGCGTCCCAGAGTTTGCCGTTGACGGTGATGGCGGCGTGGGCGACGCCGGCGGCGACCTGGATGGCCTCGATGGCGGCCGAGCCGAGCATGCGCGTCTTCCAGGTCGTCTGCCCGATGAAATTGCACGCCCACTGCGGGCAGCGGCCGGCCTTGTCGATCAGGTTGCTCGTGACCATGATCATCGCGGCGTCGTCCAACCGGCGCTCGGTGGCGCGAATGGGGTGGCCGTTGAGCGTGGCGCCTTCGTCAACGATGCCAGCGTACATCTCGTCGCGCGTCACGTCGTACACCACGCCCAGCACCGGTCGGCCGGCGTCCATTAAGCCGATGCAGACGGCGAACGCGCCCAGGCCGGCGATGAAGTTGTTGGTGCCGTCGATCGGGTCGATCACCCAGTTGCGGCCAGCGGGATTCGGGATGATCGCGGTGATCGCGTCGCCGGCGTCGGATTCCTCACCGATGATGCCGTCGGTCGGGAAGCGCTGGCGCAAACCGTCGACGATGTATCGCTGGGTCGCGCGGTCGGCGACGGTGACGGCCTCGTCGGTCGTGGTGGCGTGGGTCTTGGTCAGCCGATCGACCTTCCCGTAATGGCTCAGCGCCACGCTGCCCGCGCCGCGCGCCAACTCCACGATGTACGACAGGTCATTCGAAAGCGACATGCCCCGCACGATAGGCCGCAGGCCGTCGCTTGGCAACGCGATGCATTGGGACGCGTGATGTTGCGCGCCAAGCACGCCAAGAAGCCAAGGGCGCCAAGTAGTAAGCACGTCAGGGAAGATACTGGTCTGAAGCGATACATTCGACGATTGGAGGCCGACCTGCTTAGTTTGGATCTTCTTGGCGCTCTTGGCGTACTTGGAGACTTGGCGCGATGCATTCGATGATCAGAAGGCCTAAGCGCTTCCCAATCGCACCATCGGATTTACAATCGCGCACGCAGTTCGCGTGACCCATGCCGACTTCGCTCCCCCCAACCGCCGCGTCCGAGTTCGTCTCCGGCACGGAGATCCACGGGCCGAGCGTGAACCCGCGCGTGGAGTTTCGTATCGCGCGAATCGCGCTCTTCGTCGCGATCGCGCTGCTGGTCACAAAGTTCACCGCGTACGCGATCACGGGCTCGGCGGCGATCTTTTCCGACGCGCTGGAAAGCGTCGTGAACGTCGCGGCGGCCATCATGGCGATCTGGGCGCTGGCGGTGGCGCATCGGCCGGCGGACCAGTCGCATCCGTACGGGCATGGCAAGGTGGAGTTCATCGGCGCCGCGCTCGAGGGCGGCATGATCCTGCTGGCCGCCGTCGCGGGCGCGTTGAAGGCGATCGACGTGCTGCTGCGCAGCCCACCCGTCTCGCCGAAGTTAGACGCGGGCCTGGCACTGATGGCGGCGGCCTTGGTCGTCAACGGGGTGCTGGGCGCGGCGCTCGTGCGAATGGGTCGGCGGCGCGGATCGCTCGTGCTGGAAGCCGATGGCCGGCATCTATTGAGCGACGCGCTGACGAGCGTGGTCGCGGTGGCGTCGCTGTGGATGGTGCGTTGGACGGGCAAGGCGTGGATCGACCCGCTGGGCGGCCTGATCGTGTCGGTTTGGATCGCAGTGGTCGGCGTCTCGTTGATCCGCCGGAGCGTCGCCGGGCTGATGGACCAGACCGACCCGGCCGACGATGCGCTGCTGCGGCGCATCATCAACCGGCACATCGGCGACGGTGCGAACGAGCCGCGCGTCTGCAGCTTCCACAAGCTACGCCACCGCCATAGCGGCAGATATCACTGGGTCGACTTCCACCTGAAGGTGCCGGCCGACTGGGACATCCAACGTGCCCACGAGGTCGCCAGCGCCATCGAGTACGAGATCGAGTTGGCCCTCGTCCACGGCAACGCGACGGCGCACGTGGAGCCGTGCGGCGAACGGGGCTGCGGGCAGTGCAGTGCTTCCCGCTAGTCGGCCGATGGATGCCTAACATTTTTGCGGGGCATCGAACGTAACATGGGCGTCTCGCCCATGCCCGTGGATCGCATTAGAGACTTGATTAGTGGCAACTCGCTTCGACTGAGCAGTTGCCACTAAGCAAATCATCCGGCCCTGCAACGCGCATGGGCGAGACGCCCATGCTACGGCGAAGCGTCTCCCCACCGACGCGTTTCCTCACATCCCTACGAAAATCCTAAAGGTTTTCTCGGACGCAAGCGGATAATAGGTAGACGCCACGGCGACGAACGCTCGTGTTTTTCGTATCGAACGGAGCGCGAGAACGAGATTCGCCCGAAAAAACAATGGATTTTGAGGATCGGACGTTGATATGCCCGGTTTTTCAGGTACTTTTAAGGCGTCGGCCCCTGTGGCTCGGGGTTGACGCAGATGGCTTCGGGCGGCGTTGAGGCGTCCGAAGACTGGCAGTCGGGTGGTTGGACCGCCCGAAGGCCGCCGACGTGCCCGGTGAGGCGCGTTGGCCAAAGTTCACCTCTACGTTTCTCTTGGAAAGGAGAATCTCATGGCAAAGGCTCCCGCAAAAGCGCTCACGAAGAGCGAAATCGCCGCCACGTTGGCTGAGAAGGTCGGCATCAGCAAGAAGCAGGTGAACCTGTTCTTCCAGGAACAGGCCAACCTCGCCTACAAGCATGCGAAGAACACCTTCGTGGTCCCCGGCATCGGCAAGCTCGTGCTGGCCGAAAGCCCGGCCCGCGAGATGGTGATGCGCTTCGGTCCAAAGACCGGCCAGACCGTCAAGGTCCCCAAGCGCAAGAAGGTCAAGTTCCGCATCGCCAAGGCCGCCAAGGACGCGATCCTCGGCACGAAGTAAACCTTCGATCGCCCGCGATCAGGAATAACGGAAGTTACGAAGCTGCAGGACGAATTTCGTCCTGCAGCTTTGTTTTTGGGTTGAACGAAGTGCGACAAAGTGGCGTGGGAGGCGTTGCGGGTTGGATGAAAGAAGCGCTCGAGCGGCTCAAGGAACCTGCCGCTGAAGCGGCAAGTCCGGTGGGTTCTCGTTAATCAGATACGCAGCGGGCATTGGGTGCGACCGCGTGGGTATCTTAGGACCCTCAAACAGTTTGTCGATCTTCCATCCGCTTCTTTGGCACGCCCGTTGTTTGGTGTCGTTTGCGCCACACAACTTGGAGACGATATGACGATGAGCGACGGAACTGCTTCGAACCCCGCCTTGAACGCCGACTCGCGGGAAAAAGGCACGGAAGGCATTATTACCCAGCTGAACTCCCTGCTACGCGGAGAGATCTCGGCGGCTGAAACGTACAAGCAGGCGATCGACAAAGTCGGTACCGACCACGCCGAAAGCGTGAAGATGCTTCGTCAAATTCAAGACGAGCACGGCCGGGCGGCCCAAGGGATCCGCGAGCGCATCCGCTCGATGGGTGGCGAGGCGGCCGATTCGTCGGGGGCATGGGGCATCTGGGCCAAGACGGTTCAGGGCACCATGAGTCTGTTCGGTGGCGATACCGGTGCCCTCAAAGCGCTTAAAGAGGGTGAGGAGCACGGCTTAAAGGACTACCGAGAGGCCATCGACGACGTCGACGGCGCCACCGCCCAGATGATCACCAACCAGTTCATCCCCGCCCAGCAGCGGCACATTAACCTGCTGGACCAGCTGATGACCAGCACTGCCAAGGCGTGACGAACGATCGGGTAGAGCAAGCTCCGCAACGGATCGATCAGGCGCGCGATGCGACTGCATCGCGCGCACTTGATCGACAGCGGCATTTAGCTATACTCTGCCCCTCGTTTTATCCGAAGGATCTTGATTATGGCCCGTGAAGTCCGCGAAAAGCGTGAGAAGCGCGAACAATTCCAAACGTTCAACCGTCCGAAGGTGAAGATCGCCCGCACCGCCGCCGATGGCACGGTCTACATCGACTACAAGGACACCGAGTCGCTGCGCAAGATGATCAGCGGCAACGGCAAGATCCAGTCGCGCAAGCGCACCGGCGCCAGCGCCATGGAACAACGCATGATCGCCAAGGCCGTGAAGCGCGCCCGCTATATGGCGCTCCTGCCCTACGTGACGGCCGCCCAGTAAGCGCCCCGTTCCGTTCGATGCAATTGCGACGACGCCCGGCTCCGCGGAGGACCCGGGCGTTTTCGCGTTTTGGCTGAACGACGGCCTTCCCGTTTTAGCGGGGAGGTTTCCCCGCCCCGACCTTTCTCGTTCTTCAACTCGCCCGCGACTTGATCGCACGCCCCGCCTTCACCGCGTACAGCGCCTTATCCGCCTCGGCCATCATGTTCGCGACCGAGGGCTCGGCCAAGCTGCGCAGTGTGCTCATCCCGATCGACAACTTCGGTGGCAACGGCACCTTGAACGTGCGCGCGAACGCCTCCGTCAGCACCGCCAGCCGCTCGGCGAACGCGCCACCCGTCGCGGCGTTGCACCCGGGCAGCAGGATCAGGAACTCGTCGCCACCAATGCGGAACGCTTCGTCGGCCGCGCGCAGCGTGCCGCGCATCAACTGGCCTACTGATTTCAAGAAATCGTCACCCGCGGCGTGGCCCTTCAGGTCGTTCAGTTGCTTGAAGTAGTCGACATCGATCATCAGCAGGCACAGGTCGGTCCCC
The DNA here is from genome assembly GCA_035998445.1 of Tepidisphaeraceae bacterium. Lineage (NCBI taxonomy): Bacteria > Pseudomonadati > Planctomycetota > Phycisphaerae > Tepidisphaerales > Tepidisphaeraceae > Tepidisphaeraceae bacterium. The sequence continues at coordinate 4,885 of DASYHQ010000051.1, forward strand.
TCTTGCTGACAACGGTCCATCATCTCCGGTAGCGCGTCGTCCAGCCGCCGGCGGTTCTGCAAACCAGTGAGCGTGTCCGTGGTCGATTGTCGCTTCAGCGAACCGATGCGCCGCTCGAGCTGTTCGGTGCGCTGCGCGACGCGCTGGCGCAGCTCGTGGTTCAGCTCGGCCACCTTCGTCTGTTGCGATCGCAGTTCGCGCATCAGCTCGGCGACCATCATCGCGGCTGGGCGCAGCTGCCCACCGACGGCGTTCAGCACGTCGATCGGCGCGTTGCGATCGCGCACGTCCGTGTACGCTGATTCCAACCGGCGCAGCGGCGCGACCCACTCTCGCTGTCGGTAGTACCCCGCCGAGATCAGTCCCGCTGCGGCCGCGCCGATCAGTGTCAACTGCGTGACGTACGTGCCCCAGCGCGGCGAGGCGCCCTGCACCCACTGCGCGCACAGCGCCACGCCGGCGACCAGGGCGAGCAACGTGAGGCCCTTCAGGCCCCATAACGCGGCGCGCCGGGCCGCGGATGATGAGGGCGCACTATCGGACTGCGGCGCATTACGGTCTTCCACCAGTTCTCCAAAAACGCTTTCGATTGATATCGACGCACTGCGTTACCTCCTTAACGTGCCACTGTCATGGTCGTCACAGAGTTACGGAAAGGGGAAATGGTTCACCTCTAATCCCGACCACCCGCATGACCGATACGACTGGTATCACGATGACCGCACACTCAAAATATGACCTGGTCGTGCTTGGGTCCGGCCCCGCCGGTCAGAAGGCTGCCGTCGCTGCGGCCAAGCTCGGCAAGCGGGTGGCGGTCGTCGAACGCGCCCATAGCGTCGGTGGCGTCTGCATCCATACCGGAACCATTCCGTCGAAAGCGATCCGCGAGGCCGTGCTGCACCTCACTGGCATTCGCGAGCGCGCGGTCTACGGCGACGGTTACGCGGTGAAGCACGGCATCACCATGGCCGACCTGCTCTATCGTTGCCATCACGTGGTGAAGAGCGAGGTCGACGTCATCCGTAACCAGATGGAACGCAACGGCGTCACCATGCTGTACGGTAGCGCCTCGTTCGCTGGGCCGAACACGATCCGCGTGGAACACGACGGCGGCGCGTACGACGTCTTCGGCCAGCACATCCTGGTGGCCGTCGGTACCCAACCGGCGCGACCGAGCACGGTGCCCTTTGTGCCGGGCAAAATTATCGATAGCAACGGACTATTGGAACTGCAGAAGTTGCCGCGCAGCATCGTGGTGGTGGGCGGTGGCGTGATCGGCACCGAGTACGCCTGCATGCTGGCCGCGGTCGGCGTGCGCGTGACGCTCGTTGAATCGCAGCCGCGCTTGCTGGAGTTCGTGGATAACGAACTGGCCGAGTCGTTGCAGTTTCGCCTTCGTGACATGGGCGTGCGCCTGCGTTTAGGCGAGAGCGTGTCGACGATCGAAGATACGACCGACGGCGTCGTGGCGACGCTGTGCAGCAACAAGCGCATCTTCGCCGACACGCTGCTGTACGCCATCGGCCGCCAGGGCGCCACGGCCGGACTGAACCTGGAGGCCGCGGGATTGTCTGCCGACAATCGCGGGCGCTTAAAGGTGAACGAGACGCTGCAGACCAGCGTGCCGCACATCTACGCCGCCGGTGACGTGATCGGCTTCCCCGCGCTGGCGGCCACGAGCATGGAACAGGGGCGCCTCGCGGCGCATCACATGTTCCCGCAGGCTGGCAGCCTTGTCGCGCCGGCGGCGGAAGCGGCGCCGTTTCCGTACGGCATCTACACGATTCCCGAGATCAGCATGATCGGCGCAACCGAGCAGCAGCTCACGCAGGCGGGTACGCCATACGAAGCGGGCATCGCGCGTTACCGCGAGATCGCGCGCGGCCAACTGATCGCCGACCCGCACGGCTTAATGAAGTTGCTTTTCCACCCGGAGAGCCGCAGGTTGCTCGGGGTGCACGTGATCGGCACTGGCGCGACGGAGCTGATTCACATTGGGCAAGCAGTGATGACCGCGGGCATGCCGATCGATTATTTCGTTGAGAGCGTTTTTAACTACCCCACGCTCGCCGAGTGCTACAAAGTCGCAGCGCTGGAAGGACTGTCGCGGTCGCGGCCGGCGCAGAAGACACCGGCGACCCCACTTGCCGTCGCTGCGTAGCGAGAAATCCGATCGCGGCCGGCATCCGCCTTCAGTCGCTCATCGCGACACCCGATACGTCGTGTGCAGCCGCCAGCTGCGCATCGCGATGAACCCACACCCAATCTCTACGCTGCGCATTCTGATCGTCGAGGACGACAAGGGCACCCGCTGTGCGATGACGCGGTTGCTTGAACGTCACGGCTACGGCGCCACCGCGTCGGGCACGGTCGCCGATACGCTCGAACTGTTGCTGCGGCAGACGTTCGACGTCGCGCTCGTCGATCTGATGCTCCCCGATGGTCACGGCGGGGAGATCGTCGACTGGCTAACCCTGCACGCGCCTCAGACGGCCGTCACCGTGCTCACCGGTTGCAACGACGCCACCTTGCTGCAAGCCATCAGGGCCAGCGGTGGCGTGCGCCTGTTGCAGAAGCCGATCGAGTTCGTCGAAGTGCTGGCGAACATTCGCAAGACCGGCTGAGACGGTAAAGAACCCGAAGGCGCGATGGGGCGACGGAACCCGCGGAGAACAGTCGACCTAGATCGGCAAGTGCCGCGCCTGTCGACTCGGCAGCGCACCGGCGTGCCGGCGGCGGGCGGCGCGGGCATCGTCCTTGTTCACGAAGTCGCGCAGGAAGACTGGCCGATCACCGCGCCCGGCGCGTTGCCAATCGCGCCAGAGGGATTCGGCCGTCGCGCGTTCGTCAAGGCTCAACCAATCGACGCAGAACCGCAGCACCCCCTCGGCCAGCTCGTGCAGTGGAATGCCGTGCGCGCGACCAAAGCGCGCGAAGAGCCATTCCGTCATCGCGCGGAAGCTGGCGAACGGTGAAGGTCCGTTGTCGAGCACCCGCGCGGTCGTCTCGACGAAGTTGCCGCTGTTGGCGATCAGGTCCCAGAAGCGCGCAAAACGCTTCATGCCGAGCATGGCGCCCGCGTCGATCAGCTTCGTCTGTCGCACCTCGTACGGTGGCGCAGGGTCGTACACCATCTCCCAAGTCGCATCGTGCCGCACGATCGGCGTGCCGCGCAGGCGCTTCAGCATGCCGACTTGGATCTCCTGAGGCCGCAATCGCACCAGGCGGTCGAAGCCGCGCGCGAAGCTGGCGATGTCCTCGCCAGGCAGTCCGACGATCAGGTCGGCATGCACGTGAACGCCCGTCTGCTCGCGCAGCCAGGTGAGGTTCTCCTGGATCTTCGCCACGTCCTGCCGGCGACTGATGAGGGCCGACACGTCCTCGTTGAACGTTTGGATGCCCACCTCGAACTGCAGCGTGCCTGGCGGGAATTGTGTGATGAGCTCGCGCAGCGGATCGGGCAGGCGATCGGGGATCATCTCGAAGTGCAGGAACAGATCGTCGCTGAGCCGATCGAGGAAGAAGCGCAAGATGGCGCGGCTGATGTTCAGGTTGAGGTTGAACGTGCGATCGACAAACTTGAACCGCCGCACACCGCGGTCGAGCAGCGACTGCATGGCAGCCAGGAACGCATCAGTCGGCACGTTGCGCACCGGCACGTCGAGCGAGGACAGGCAAAACTCGCACTTGAACGGACAGCCGCGCGACGCCTCAACGTAAATCACGCGTTGCGCGATATCCACATCGGTATACAAATCGTATGGCAGCGCCACCGTCGGCGACGAAGGTGCAAGTTGCAGCGCCTTTTGCTTCGCGGCGAACTCCGGTAGATCGGCGGCGATGACCTTCGTCAACGGCCTGCGGTTGGTCAGCAGCTTGTCGCAGAGCGCCGCGAACGCGAGGTCGGCCTCGCCGGTGATGACGTAGTCGGCCAGGTGCGCGATCTCCTGCTGGTTCGTCTCGTACGACACCTCTGGCCCGCCCAGCACGATCGTCAAGTTTGGGCGCAGCCGCTTCAGTTCGCGCACCAGTTCGGTCGACTGCGTTACGTTCCAGATGTAGACGCCGATGCCGACGATAATCGGTTCCTGTTTCAGGACTTCTTGCGCAGCCGTCGGGATAGGGCGCTTGATGTCGAACTCGATCATCGTGGCGTGCGCCGCCAGCGGGCCGAGGTTGGCCATGAGGTAACGCAAGCCGAACGACGCGTGCGCGTAGCGGGCGTTGAGGGTGGTGAGGACGATCTGCGGCATCAGGAAGACAAAGTGTATCAGTATAGTCGGCCGATTTCGTCGGTGTGGAGTTCAAGTGTGGCTGATAGGATGAGCCTGGTAATATGCGCGATCTGTGTATCGTATGTCGGCTGGCGTGCCGGCCGGTGCATTTGAGTATCAGGATTAGCCTGACGGGCCGATGTCGATAGCGCCATGGCGCGTCGATTGCGACTTTATCACCCATGCCCCCCACGTCGGACCAACTCGTAGCGCAGATCGTCTGGCTGTTCGTGCTGGCGATCCCCGTGTCGTGCGTCGCGTGGACGGTGACGCACGAAGAGGTATTCCGCGAGCCGCGTGAGTTCTGCCAGCGGAAGAGCCAGTCCTGCAATCGCGTGTTCAAGCGCAAGTTCTTCTACCTGTTCACCTGCGAGTACTGCTTCAGCCACTACGTGACGATTTTGTTCATCTGGCTGACCGGCTATCGAATGCTGCTGGACGACTGGCGCGGTTACGTGCTGGCATTCTTCGGCGTGGTCTGGATCGCCAACGCCTACATGAGCCTGTTTGCCCGCCTGCGCGTCGACATCCGCAGCGAGCGCGCCGTGGCCGAGGTGCGAGCGAAGGAAGCGGAAGTGAAGGCCAAGCAGATCGAACGCATGAGCGCCGAGCCTGCCGATCGCGCTGCGACGCATGAGAACGAGGACGGGTCGCGTCCGATAAGAACGTCGATGTGAGTGGCGTCCCCGCATTCCATAGGCCTCCGCGTTCACCTCATGTCGGCGAATTTCCCCGCTGCAGATTTGCCACCCTCACCATTCGAATCGTAGGTTTCATGGACGGCCCGACGAATCGGGCGGGCGGCCCTATTGGGGAAGACGAGTTCGAAAGACAGGATGACATGCAACTGGCCCAGGAATCCAACACGGCTCTGATCGACGCGACGGTGTTTCCGCGCGAGGTCGACCTGATCATCTCGGCGTTGGAGGCCGGTGGATCGGGTGGCGCCGAGAGCCGCGTGCTGCCGCGCTTCCCCTATCGCACCCGGGCGGAACTGCGGTTGTTCAGTGACGGCGGTGGCCAGCGCCCGTGGACGCTGTACACGCGCGACGTGAACCGCCGCGGGCTGGGGTTCGTCACGTCGCACCGGTTGCCGCTGGGCTACGGTGGCGTGTTGAACATCGCCGCGCCGGACGGGCGCGTGCTGGCGGTCAACTGCACGCTGCTGCGCTGCCGCGAGGCTGCGCCGGGCTGGTTCGAGGGATGCGTCTACTTCAACCGCGACCAAGCCGATTTCGGCGCGTTGGAGTAACGCGGGCCGTTCGTTAAACTCGCACGGGTCCCCCGCGTTTACCCTCACCAGCGGAGCCGGCCCATGCGCGCATTGCACAGCCTGTTGATCGTCCTCCTGATGTCCACCGGCGCCATCGCGCAGGACGTTCCCCCTTCCCCCACTACCGCACCGGCCGACCAACAGCAGGCCGGTGGTTTTCCGGGCATCGCGGTCGATGTCGCCGCCAAGCAGGTGCGCGTGGACTGCGAGACGCTGGACGTCGACGCGCCCCTGGAGTTCTTTTGCGTGGTCAGCGGCACCAACGAGCACGAGGCGATGCTGCGCTCGCCGATCAAACCGTCACACCTGCACGCGGCGCTGCTGATGCTCGGCCTGCAGCCGGGCGAGCCGGTGCGCTATTCCGAGGCCACCGAGAAGTGGATTCCACCGCACGGCCCGCCACTGACGCTGTTCGTTGAGTTCGAGAAGAACGGCAAACGGCAGCGGTATCCCGCGTACCGGTTGCTGCGCAACGTAAAGACGAAGCAACCGATGCCCCCGACGACGTGGATCTTCGCCGGCAGCCGATTGCTGGACGACAACTCGTACGCCGCCGATGCAACGGGATATCTCGTGAGCATCGTGAACTTCAACTACACGGTGATCGACATCCCGATGCTCGCCAGCAGCGCCAACGAGTCGCTGTCGTGGGAGATCAACTCCGACCTCATGCCGCCGCACGCCACGAAGGCCACGCTGGTGATCGAGCCGGCCGGTGCCGGTGATGTGGCTCCGCCGAACGGAAGCGGGAATGCCGATCTGGGCACGACGTCTACGACGCAGCCGACCGATGATCGCAACACTGGTACGAGACTCTCCGACGTAACGGTGAATGCGGCCGAGATCGACACGTTGCAGTCGGCGTGGGAGGCCGCGGTGCGGCCGCACCACGCGGCGCTGCGCGAGGCGGCTCAGGCCCACTACGACGTCATCAATTCGATGCGCCGCGAACAGCAGCGCTTGATCGATGAGGCTGATCGCATCCAACGCCGCATCGATGAGTTGGAGAAGAGCTATCAGGACATGACCACGCCGCGCCCGTCGGCGATCACACCATGAGCGAGCCAAGGCACGTTGGCGACTTGATCCGTGTCGCGCGGGCTGTGGCGCCACTGCTCCTCTTGTCGGCGATCGCAATCAGCGCGTGCTGGTTCTTCGCCGGTCCGACGATGGGACTGGCGTTCGCGGGATTCGGCATCGTGACGTTGATGGTGCCAACCGGCGCCCTCGATCGGAGCGGCACGACCGGGTCGCTAAAGCAACCAACCCAAGTGCTGTTGGTGCAAGTCGCAATCGTGCTGCCCGTGCTGGTCGCGTGGGCGTGCGCGACAGTCGTGGGAGCGTGGGATGGTGGCGCGCTAGCGGGGTTGATGGTGTTGTTGGTGACGTACGCCAGCGCGATCGCGATGACGGCTTGTTTACTCGCGCTCGTTGTTCCACGCGCGATCACAAGTTCTTTCATGACGGTCGTCGGCATTGCCTGGCTCGCGTGGCCGATCTGGACGGCGCCGTGGATGGGGGAATCATCAGCGAACCGACTGATCGCGGTTCATCCGCTGTTCGCGGTCAACCGGGTGACAGGGTTGATCCCTTGGCCGCAACATGAAGTGATCTACGGGCTGACGCGGCTCGGGCAGGATGTGCCTTACGCGCTGCCCAGTAGTGCGCTGGGCGCGGTTGGTCTGAACGTGCTGGTGATCGTACTCGCACTGGTGCTCCAGTTCGCGGCGCGACGGTACGTTCAACGCCCCACCCGCTGAACCGGCGCGTTCCTCACCGGCTTCGTCGCCGGCGTTACAGGTGACGTCGGCGGTGCGACGTCGCGCAGCAGCAGCGGCGCCAGCACGTCCTCGGCGAACGTCATGCGCATCGGGCCGATGTGGTCGCCGAGGTTGCCATACTTCAGGAAGGCCGGGTCGTACGGGAACTGAACGAACTTCTCGTACTGCTCGGCGTCCGCGGTCGGCGGAACGACGAACCCGACGCGCCCGCCGGCCTCCACCTTCTTCCCGTCAATCGTACCGAACATCTTCGTGCCCACGCCGAGCACGAGCGTGTCGTTCATGCTCGTGAACGCGTACGCCTTATGCTCGACGTGTCGCAGCGCCTCGCTCAGGTCGTAGTCTGGCGACAGCGCCGACGACAGCAGTACGAGGTTGTGTACCTTCACCTCGGGTGGCAGCGATTCCAGCGCCCAGACGGCGATGCCCGTGCCGCCGCTGTGCGCGACAAGGTTGATCTGGCGGCGCGGGTTGCGGGCGGCGATATCGGTGATCAGCTGCGCGACGTGCCTGGCCTGCTGGCGGTTGCGCTTGATCGCCAGCAGCGCGTTCAGGCCCGGATCGTTCTCGGTCCAGTCGTACGTGTCGTGCTCCGTGAACCCGCCGAACTGCAGGCCACGCACCATGGCGCGGTCCAACCCGCGTCGGCCACCAATGCCGGGCAGGTGCAGCACGTAGGGCACCGCAGGGGCGGCTTGCGCCTGCGGCTGTTGTTCGGGCGTCGCGTTCGCCTGTGCGGACAGCTGTGCGGGCAACAGCAGGCAGCAATGCATGATCAGCAGAACGGTGGCGTGTGATGGAAAGTTCATGGTGATGGCGTTTCGGACAAACTGATGGACTGCGCCTCAAGCGCCATCTGAGTCAGCAGTGGCGCGATGTACCCGCTGGCGAAGCGCACGCCCATGGCGCCGGTGTGGTCGCCCGGATGATTATACCGGCCCCACCACGCGGGGTCGTATGCAACGCTCTTCAACTTGCGGTACTGCGCTGCGTCGCGCGCGTCGCGCGGCAACATAAACCCGCCGTACCCGGCGGCAGCGACGTGCTTGCGGTCGATCGTGCCCCACGTGCTCGTGCCCCACCCTAACACGAACCCGTCACGCGGGCTGTGGAACGCCAGCATCTGACCGCGCACGCGCATCAACGCGCGCGACAGGTCGTAGTCCGGCGACAGCGCGGGGCAGATCAGCACAACGGCCTCCACCATCACGTCGGCGGGCAGCGCTTCCAATGCCCACACCGCCGGGCCCGCCCCACCACTGTCGCTGCTGAGGAAGATCGGTCGATTGGGATTGGCGCGGGCGAAGGTGGTCAGTTCCTCGGCCAGTTCACGGGCGGCCTGGCGATTGTCCTCGTAGGCGCGCAGTGCCTTGAACCACCAGTTGCGGCCCGTCCAGTCGTAAAGGTGCACGTCGGCATCGAAGCCACCAACCTGCAAGGCCGACATGTACGAGCGCTCGAGCGGCATGTCGCCGGCGATGCCGGGAAGGTGAACCAGCATCGGCTTAGGGTCGAGCGGCACCGTGTCGCGGCGGATCGCGCAGCCGCCGATCATCATCACCAGCAGCGGGATGATGATGGACCGAACGAGCAGCGGTGGCGCAACGAGCATTGCAAACCTAGTGGATAAACGAAACTTGTTCCGACCCACATGTGGGGCACGGTCGAATCATATGCGGGCGAGGTTGAATCAGGCGACGGGTTATCGGGCGTAAAAATATCTTGGGGGACGACATCAGTATTATTGTTTTGACGTAGCGAACGCGGCGTGTCCATGGTCAACGGACGCGTCCAAACGGTGTGGTGGGCGTTCCTGAGATCGAAGCCGTTGACGGCATATAGAAGAACTGGCCGCTGAAGCGGCCAGTCCGGCGAGGGGTTGGGAGCGCGTTTAGCTGCTTTAGGCCATAGCGTCGACGACGGCCACTGAGGCGCTCATGCCAAGACGGTCGGCACCAGCATCGAACATCGCGAGTGCGGTCGGCAGGTCGCGAATGCCACCGGACGCTTTGACCAGCAGACCCTGGCCATACTTCTTCATCAGGCGCACGGCTTCCAGGCTCGCCCCACCGGCCGGGTGGAAGCCGGTGCTTGTCTTGATGAAGTCACAGCCACTCTCGCGCACCGCTCGGCAAGCAACCTCGAGCGACCGCTCTCCCGCATCGTTCCCCGCCTTCAGCAGCGCGGCCGACTCGACAATCACCTTCACTACCACATCTTTGCGAGCTGCGCGCACGGCTCGCACGACTTCAATCAGTTCCGCCCTTGCGGCATCCAAATCGAACTGCATCAGGTACGGCAAGTGCGCAACCACGTCGACCTCGTCGGCTCCTTCCTTTACGGATGAGGTTGCCTCGATCGCTTTCACGGTCGCTTTCGATGTGCCATGCGGAAACGCGGTGACGGTGCAGGTGAGCACGTTCGTGCCCTGCAACCCTTCGGCGACGGTTGCCACCCAAATTGGCGCGACGCAGACCGATGCGAACTGATGCTGTCTCGCTTCGGCGATGTTTTGCTGCACTTCCATGGCCGTTGCTTCGGGCTTAAGAATGGTGTGATCAATCTTGGCGGCGAGTTCTGAAGAGGTCATGGTTGGATGTTCTAGCAGATCGGATCGTCCTGTTCTTCCGGTTTGATAGATAACAAATATTGAGGTGCTTCTGAAGTGTCTCGTACCTTCGGGATGTCGGGTTCAGGCCGACACGTTTCGGATGGTTTAGTCTCTATCGCTACAAGGGATACGGTGGACTAATGCGATGAATATGGGGTCGAGTATGGTCAGTCGATTGTCTTAGTCGTATATGTGCGTATCGATTTCCGATCGTCGACGCTGGCACCACAGGCGCCTGTAGCACGAAGGGGCGCTGAAGGCTTGGGAGGTTCGACCTCGACTGCTGCCCGCGTGTGGCAGGTCGAGAGTGTGCACGCGATCCGCAACCCTCCCCTGCTCCGTCTGGTTTGGTGACTCCCGGGCGGTGGTTTTCCAATAGGCATGCGTTTATGTGGGAGGATCGTCAGGGCGAGGGAGTCTCCCGGCAAAGGTTGACTTTGGTTTGCTGCGGTTGCGGGATTTAGCCCTTGATGTGCTGAGAATTGTTGGGGTGTCTGTGACTTTGCCCGATTGGTATCTAGCGTGTTTGCACCTTCTAGTTTAGAAACTGGCTTGCGTGCCACGGTTCGGTACTCCAATCCGTGCTGATGCACAAGAGCGCGGTTTGGAGTACCAGAGCACGGTACCCAGCTCTAACGTGCCGGCGTGGCTGGCCGCAAAAGCGTATAGCACGCTCTAGTCATACATCGCAGGCGGACTTATCTATCGAGGTCGGTTTGCGGCGGACTCTGGTGTGGCTGGTTGGACTACCCCCTGCAGTAACATTTGCGGGCTTGGGGGGCGGGAATGTTGGGAGGTATGCCGCGGGACCGAAGGGTGATGTTCCACGTGGAACATCACCCTGGGTCTTTAAATCTTACGGTTCTACATCAACGCCGAGCCGGGTCATCAATTCATCGAACTGGTCGAGTGAACCGTAATGCATGGTGATCCGCCCTCTCCCCTTCGATCCTGACGTTCGGATTTGCACCTTCAAGCCCAGCTGGCGTGCGACCGATCGTTCAAGATCGTTCAGATGTGGCGAATCAGATTTCGATTTCGTTGATGCTGTGGTCGCCGTTGGATCTTGAACGAGGCGCTCTAGATTGCGAACGGACAGGCCTTGGGCAACCGCCAGCTCAGCCAGGCGGAGCTGTTCGCCTGCGTCGCTGACCCCCGCTAAGACTTTTCCGTGCCCTAGGGTAAGACGGCCATCGCCGATCATCTGCTGCACGTCCTTCTGCAGGTCCAACAAGCGAGTGAAGTTCGCGATGCCACTACGGTCTTCTCCCAATCGACCTGCGAGCTCCGCTTGCGTCAGGCCGAGTTGATTCATCAGCGTGCGGTACCCATTCGCCCGGTCGATTGGATTCAGGTCCTCCCTTTGAATATTCTCAACGAGCGCGAGTTGTGCTTGGGTGAGGCCATCCACGTCTCGGATTATCGCGGGAATCTCTTTCAACCCCGCCAGTTTCGCCGCCCTCAATCGTCGTTCCCCGGCGACCAGCTCATATTGATCGCCTTGCCGACGAACGAGGATGGGCTGGATTAATCCGTTCGCTTTTAAGCTGGCAGCAAGTTCAATGAGAGATGCTTCTGGAAACGAGCGGCGTGGCTGGTGCGGATTCGGCACCACGGCGTCGACGGGAACCGTCGCAGGGGCGGCATCGGTTCGATCCTGTCCGACCGGGTTCTCGGCCGCCTTTTTCTCGAGCTCCACCGCCGGGGGGGCGGCCGTTGTAGCGGGCTCCTCGTTAACGGAGATCAAGCTGCTCAGGCCACGCCCTAATCGCGATTTCATTTTTGACATTGATGTTCCTTCTTTTCTTGTTCCACGTGGAACACTCTAGCAAGCCAACAGGGCGTCGCAAAGAAATTCGAATATGACGCGTCAAACTCAACAATTGAGCTGCAACGGTGCCCCAGCGAATAAGCGAGCAAGTCCATTGAAGCCACATCAGGACGGACTCCCGTTCACAACGTTTCCAACCAGAATTTGAAGGATTGCTGCAGGCGGGCTACCCGGTCACTGAAGCAGTGGGGTGGAGTGCTACCAGCGGTGAAGCGGCGCGAGCGAATGGCAGCCGCCTCTCGAAAGGAAGGAAAGGCTTTTCAGAAATCTCCGCACGCTTCGTGTCCATTCCGTTCCCAACTGTCTCCCTCAGCACTACGCGTATAGAACGGCTACCACCATCAACGCAGGTAAGGATGAGCAGCCCATAGATAGGTGCCACAAAATAAGGCCAGCGAACTCCGCAACAACGCTACGCCGGGGCAACTGCAGCCAGCGTCCCACCGACGATCACTGCCGCCAATCCCGAGAGGGCACGCGCTGCCGAGTTCGCTCAGCATCGTCGTCCGGTTAGGGCATTTCTCTCCGAACACAAGCCCCCGTTCCGGAAACAGCACACGTCAGAATATCAAGTCCAGATCGAACTCACCCAATACGGAGCTGGGATATGTATCCAATCTATAAAACAACATCGTCGACATCGTGACTTCCTTCACATGGCACCTGAGGCCTCCGCCGCTATAATCGACCGTGACCTGCTACTGTTCGTGAAAGCACAGGGACTTATGCCATATACACTTGAGCCCGCCGGTCCGGAAACGCTGTCGTCTGCCGACGCGTCGGGGAACAGCGACAATCGATGGACGTTGAACTTCGGGCCGCAGCACCCCGCGACGCATACGACGCTGCGCCTCGTTTTGGAACTGGACGGCGAGCGCGTCGTCGGTTGCGTGCCGCACATCGGGTACCTGCATTCGGGCTTTGAAAAGCTCGGCGAGGTCCTGAACTACAACCAGTACGTCACCATCGTCGACCGGATGGACTACTCGGCCCCCATTTACAACGAGCTGGCCTGGCACGGGGCGGCTGAAAAGTTGATGGGCATCGAGATCACGCCACGCTGCAAAGTGCTGCGGACGATCGCCGGCGAGCTGGGGCGCATCCAGTCGCACCTGCTGTGCGTCGGCGCCGCGGGGTTGGACTTGGGGGCGCTCACGGCGTTCCTGTACGTGTTCAACGAGCGCGAGTCGATCTACGACATCGTCGAGCTGATGAGCGGCCAGCGTTTCCACACCAGCTGGACCCGGGTAGGGGGGCTCAACCAAGACCTGCCCGACGAGGCGATGTTCAAGAAGATGGTGAAGACGTTCATCAATGAGACGATGCCCCGGGCGGTCGGCGAGGTCGAAAAGCTGCTGAACAAGAACCGAATCTTCATCGATCGCACGAAGGGCATCAGCCCGATCAGCCGAGAGGACGCGATCGCCTGGAGCATGACCGGCCCCATGGCCCGCGCCGCCGGCGTGCGGCGCGACGTCCGGAAAGATGCGCCTTACCTCTGCTTCGCCGACAATTGGGACGGCCAGGGCGCCAAGGCCGTGAAGTTCCAGGTGCCGGTGATGACGACCGGCGACGTCTACGCGCGGTATCTCGTGCGATTAGAGGAAATGAAACAAAGCTGCGAGATCATCCGCCAGCTGATCGACGACATTCCGGGAGGTCCGGTAAACGTTTCGCCGGAAGGCAAGGAAACGCTGCCGCCGAAGGATCAGGTTTACAGCAGCATCGAGGGGCTGATCCAGCACTTCGAATTGATCATGACAAACCGCGGTTTCGAGGCGCCGAAGGGCGAGGTGTACCACTGCATCGAAAGCGGCAACGGCGAGCTGGGATACTATATAGTAAGCAGCGGCGAGAACGTCCCCTGGCGCGTCCGCACGCGGCCGCCCTGCTTCATCAATTACCAGACGTTCCCCAAGCTGGTGCAAGGCCACATGATATCGGACGTGGTCGCCGTGCTCGGCAGCATCAACGTGATCGCGGCGGAGCTGGACCGATAAGAAGTGATGAATGAGGAATGCTGAGCGATGAGTGGGGAGAGGATCGGGACCTGCGAGCGAGAACGAAGCGATTCGCGTTGCGAATCATTTCGTTGCACGTCGCCATCAAGAACGATGACACGGCTCGCGTATTGAGGAACCAACTCCTCCGCAGTGGGACATCAGTCGCGGCTCAGTATCGTGAGGCATGCCGTGCAAGATCTCGTGCCGAATTTATCAGCAAGATCGAATCGGCAACGCAGGAGCTGGACGAGAGCGCGTTGTGGATGGAGTTGCTAGTCGAGTCGGGGCTTGTGGCCACCGCACGATTGTCAGACTTGCAGCGAGAAGCTGAAGAGATAATGTCGATGCTCGTCAGTTCCGCGAAGACCTCGAAAGATCGACGTGAACGTTAGAACAGGAGCTGAATGATCTGCTGACTGGTTTTCATTCACCATTCATCATTCATCATTCACCATTGCCCATGGCTTGGATCACTGAAAACCGTCGTACCGCGATTGTCGAGAAGGGCAGCGCGCCGTACCTCACCGAGGACATGAAGGCCGAGCTGCGCGACATCTACTTCCCGCGTTACCCGACCAAGCGCGCGGTGCTGCTGCCGGCGTTGCACCTCGTGCAGCACAAGTACAACTGGCTGCCCACCGCGGCGCTGGAGGAGATCGCGACGTTCCTCGAATTGGCGCCGGCCGAGGTCATGGACACGGTCACGTTCTACGACGAGTACTGGCTGAAGCCCAAGGGCAAGTACCTCATTGGTGTCTGCCGGTCGCTCGCGTGCGAGATCTGCGACGGCAACAAGTTGACCGACCATTGCCGCACAAAGCTGAACGTCGAGCCCGGCGACACGACGGTTGACGGGCGCTTCACGCTCATCGAGATGGAGTGCATCGGCTCCTGCGGCACCGCGCCGGCGGCGCTGGTGAACGAGGTGCTGCACGAGAACCTGACCGTGGAGAAGCTCGACAAGCTCATCGCGACGCTGCCCGCAGATCCGCACAACTACAAAGACCCAACCGTCACGTGGGAGGAGAAGGGCCACGACGGACAGGGTGCTCACTAAGGTGCCCGCGCGCTCCGGCGTGGTCGTCTACGCAACCACACTGGTAAACCTTCAGAATGCACGCAGCTCCCGCACAACCTCGTGATCGCAAGCGAATGATTTCGACGATCCTCATCATCCTCGTAATCGTTGCCGGCGCGGCGTTCTGGTACCTGCGCGTGCAGACGTATCACCTGGAGACCGTGACCGACCGCGTGCTCTATCGTGACGGCAACCGTGGCGTTCGCGAGTTCGCGACGATGGTGCGCAAGGTGCAGCCGAAAACGGTCGTCACGTTGATCGATGAAAAGGAGCTCGTCGACCCGCGCAAGCCCATGTTCGCGCACGAGGCCGAATTGCTGAAGCGCCAGAACATCGACCAAGTGAACCTCGTCGTCCCGCTCGGTGGCTATCCGAGCACTGACGACATTCAGAAGTTCCTCGCGATCGTCGAAGACCCGGCCAAGCAACCGGTGGTCGTGCACTGCGCTCAGGGGGTCCGCCGTACCGGCATGATGGTGGCGGCGTATCAGGAATCGATTCTTGGCTGGGACAAGGAAAAGGTGAAGAACAACATGCTCACCTTCGGCCACAGCCAGCGCACGGTGAGCGACGTCAAGCGCTTTGTGGATACCTATGATCCGAAGTCGCGCACGATGATGGCCGAACTGGAGCGAGGCGTTGAGTAACCCCGATCCTGAAAAACTTCCCGGCAAGGGCCTCTTCGGTTGGCTTGGCCGCCAGATCGGCTACGTCAGTGGTGCCGTGAAGCGCGACGTAGGCGCGCCGCGCACGATCTACAAACAGCAGAAGGTCGAAGAGCGACCGCTACCGCAGCAACCAAACGTTACATTGCGGCGGACGACCATCGACGAAGTGGTGCAACACCACGACCGCAAGTCATGAACCGCCATTCCTTCGCTGCACCTGCGCGAGGGCAACCCGTTCTTCACCGGACGCTTATTGCGATGCCAGGCGGATCGATTCCACGATCCGCAGGGCGCCCGGCGTCGTACCGTATGTCGTACAGTTGTAGATGCGTCGCGGGCGATCGTCGCACGCATCAACGGGGAATTGTCCGATCAGCACGGCTGGCGAGTGAGTTTGACGACGTACAGCACGTTCCGGGTGCCCGTAGCGGCTGCTCAGCCAACACCCGTCGCATGAGAATCGCTTTGTTTTGCGAGGTCCCAGTGTGTCCGAGTTGAATACGGTATTCTTGCAGAACGGCGCGACGGACATGGCGCGTCGGATCGCGGCGTTCGATTGGTCGCGCACGCCGCTGGGACCGATCGATCGGTGGTCGCAATGCTTAAGGCTCGCGGTCGACCTTTGCCTGAACAGCCGGTTTCCCATGTTCATCTGGTGGGGCCCGGAACTCATCAACATCTACAACGACGGGTACGTGCAGATCCTGGGCAAGCGCCATCCGGATGCGCTGGGCGCAGCGGCGCCGGCGATTTGGGGTGAGATCTGGCCGGCGATCGGCCCGCAGGCCGAAGCGGTGATGACCCGCGGTGAATCGACGTGGCACGAGCAAGTCCTGCTGATGGTCGAACGTAACGGCTTTGCTGAAGAGGCCTACTTCACGTGGTCGCACAGTCCGATCCGCGACGAGCACGGCGTGATCGTCGGGCTCTTCTGCGTGGTTGTCGAGGACACGCTGCGCATTCAGGCTGAGCGCGATCGCCTGAAGGCCGATGAACGGGCGCGCACCATTCTCGAGAGCATTACCGATGCCTTCATCGCGCTCGACCGGGAATGGCGCCTTACCTACATGAATGCGCACGCCGAGCGCCTGCTCGGGCGCATGCCCGCCGACACGCTCGGGCAGGTGGTGTGGGACCTCTACCCCGGCCTGCAGGGAAGCGAGTTCGAACAGGTCTATCGCGCGGTGGGTCGCGACCGCGTGCCGCAGGCGATCACCTCGTATTATCCCGACCACGATCGCTGGTACGAGGTGAACGCCTACCCCGCCGGCGACGGTGGCATCTCGTTGTACTTTCGCGACGTCAGCGATCGCGAGCGCGCCGAGGCCGCGCTGCGCACCAGCGAGGAGCGCCTGGCGCTGGCGGTGGACGCGTCCGAACTGGGCACGTTCTACTGTCCCATGCCGATCGGCGAGATCATTTGGAACGCCAAGTGCAACGAGCATTTCTGGCTGCCACCCGAGGCCAAGGTCGACTTCGAACGGTTCTACTCGATCGTCCATCCCGACGACCGGGAGCGGACGCGCGCCGCCGTCGACCGCGCGGTGAACGGTCGTCAGTCGTACGACGTGGAGTACCGCACGGTTGCGCCCGACGGCCGCGTGCGTTGGGTGCGCGCCAAGGGGCGCGCGTACTACGACCAGAGCGGCGCACCGATTCGCTTTGATGGCGTCACGCTGGACATCACGGAACAGAAGCAGGCCGAGCAGTCGCTGCGCGCCAGCGAAGCGCGATTCCGCACGATGGCCGACTCGGCGCCGGTACTGGTGTGGATCGCCGGGCCGGACAAGCTGTGCAACTGGTTCAACAAGCCGTGGCTGGACTTCACCGGTCGCACGATGGAGCAGGAGTACGGCTTCGGCTGGTCGACCGGCGTTCACGCGGAAGATTTGGACCGCTGCGTCCGCATCTACACCGAATCGTTCGATCGTCGGCTGGCGTTTCAGATGGACTACCGCCTGCGTCGCCACGACGGCGAGCATCGCTGGGTGTTGGACCACGGCGTTCCGCTCTACGGGGCCGACGGGCAGTTCACCGGCTACATCGGTTCGTGCATCGACATCACCGACCGGAAGCGCGGCGAGGAAGAGCGCCAGGCGCTGCTGGACGCCGAGCGCAGCGCGCGTGCCGAGGCCGACCACGCCAGCCGAATGAAGGACGAGTTCCTCGCGACGCTGTCGCACGAGTTGCGCACCCCGCTGAACGCCATCGTCGGTTGGGCGGGCATCCTTGCCGGCGGCGCGCGCGACGAGGCCGACTTGCGCAACGGCTTAGCGACCATTCAGCGAAATGCGCGGGCGCAGACGCAGATCATCGAAGACCTGTTGGACATGAGCGGCATCACCTCCGGCAAGATGCGCATGAACGTGCAGCGCATCAACCTTTTAGCCGTACTGCGCGCCGCGATTGAAACCGTGGCGCCGGCGGCCACGGCAAAGGAGATTCGAGTCGATCTGGAGCATGCCGATCTCGCGCCGGTATGGATCGACGGCGACCCGGCGCGCCTGCAACAGGTCTTCTGGAACCTGCTGAGCAACGCCGTAAAGTTCTCCAATCAAGGCGGGCGGATCGAGCTGTCGCTCGCGTTGCGCGATTCTCGAGTCGACGTTCACGTGCGCGACGACGGCGACGGCATCCTGCCGCAATTCCTGCCGTTCGTGTTCGACCGCTTCCGCCAGGCCGATGCCTCAACCACGCGCCAGCACGGTGGCCTGGGACTGGGGCTGGCCATCGTGAAGCAACTGGTGGAATTGCATGGCGGCGACGTACAGGTCGAGAGCGACGGCGCGGGGCGGGGCGCGACGTTCCGCGTCAGCTTGCCAAAGCGCAGCGGGGCGGTTGCGAATGATGCAGACGCCGCAGCGGTCGCGGCGCCTGTGGCTGCGCAAGGCGTCGCACCCTCCGTGTCCGCAAAGCCGCCGACGGATGCGCTCACGGGTGCGACCGCCGTATGGCCGCGGTTGGACGGTGTGAGCGTGGTGGTGGTGGACGATGAGCCCGACGCCCGCGCGCTGGTGCGCCGGTTGCTGGAGGATTGCGATGCGACCGTTCGCACCGCAGGATCGGTCCAAGAGGCGCTGAACCTCATCGCTGATGGGCGTCCGAACGTGTTGATCAGCGATATCGGCATGCCCGGCGAGGACGGCTACGCGCTGCTACGCCGCCTGCGCGCGATGCCGAGCGACCGTGGCGGCGATCTGCCCGCCATCGCGCTGACCGCCTTCGCAAGAGAAGCCGATCGCGTGCGCGTCGAACAGGCGGGGTATCAGGCTCATATCGTGAAGCCGATCGTCGCGATCAACCTCGTTACCACCGTCGCCCGCCTAGCGGGACGATGAGGGAACGGTGCGACTGACGGACCAGTTCCTACAGGCTAACGGACAAAACCTGGTCGCCTTGCGCACATGTCATCCCGTAGGGAGCGGTAGCGGCCTGAGGGATCTCAATCGTCCAATGACGCTGTTCGTGGTAGATCCCTCAGGTCGGCAAGCCTCCCATCGGGATGACACGTCCCTGATTAGCGCAGGTGTCTCGTCGGCTAGCCCTAAGTCCGTCCTCCTTCGGAGTACCTCGGGACGACGAAGTCTTCTTGAGTTGCATGGAGCTATCTGATCTTCTTCGAGCTCATGCAGACGCGGTCAGCAGCGCAGGTTGATTGGTTAACAGAAACGCCGTCGCTTGATCGGCGGGCATGGGTTTGGCGAACAGGAAGCCTTGGCCGAAGTCGCAGCCGACCGCCTGCAGGAACGACACCTGTTCGGGACATTCGATCCCCTCGGCGACCACGGTCATGCCGAGGTCGTGTGCGAGGTTCATCACCGCATGTAGCACGGCGGCGTCGCGGCGCTGATTCAGGTTGGCGACGAAGGTGCGATCAACCTTCAGCACGTCGATCGTGAAGTCGTGCAGGCAGCTGAGGCTTGAGTATCCCGTGCCAAAGTCATCCATCGCCAGTCGCACGCCCAGCGTGCGCAGCCGTTCGAGCATCAGCCGCGCGTCCTGGGCGTCGTCCATCACGACGCTTTCGGTGATCTCGAGCATCAGCGCCGTTGCCGGCACACGGTGCGCCGCCAGCGCGCGTTCGAGGTGCTCGATGAGCCCATCGTCCTGCAGCTGCCTGCGCGAAAGGTTGACCGCCATTCGCAACGAGGCCATGTGGGGATAGTGCCGGTGCCATGTACCCAGTTGCCGCACGGCTTCATCCAACACCCACCGGCCCACCGGCACGATCAAGCCGGTCTCCTCAGCTAGGGGAATGAAATCTGCGGGGCTGACAAGCTGCCCGTCGCGTCGCCAGCGCACCAGCGCCTCGAAGCCAGCGACGCCGTGCGTCTCCAGCGACAGGACCGGCTGGTAGTGCAGCGTGAGCTCGTCGCGATCGACCGCGCGGCGGAGGTCGTTCTCGAGCCGCAACCGGTGGACGGCCTGCGCGTGCATCGTCTCGTCGAAATAGACGTAGCGGTTCTTTCCGGTCGCCTTGGCACGGTACATTGCCGCGTCGGCATCGCGCAGCACGTCGGCGGCATTTGCGTAAGTACCCGAGGTTACGTCGACCACACCGAGGCTCACCGTCGAGTGAAGTTCCTGCCGGTCGCAGGCGAAGGGCTCGGCGACCACGTCGATCAGCTCTCTGGCGATTGCACCGATGGCAGCCGGGTCATTCACGCCATCCAATAGTACGGTGAACTCATCGCCGCCGAATCGCGCCACCGTGTAGCGCGTGGCGGCGTGCCTGTGATTGCCGTGTTTGCGCAGGACCGTGCGGAATCGCTTCGCGACCGTGACCAGCAGTCGATCGCCGGTGGCGTGGCCAAGGCTGTCGTTGACCATCTTGAATCGATCGAGGTCCAGGAACATCACGCAGAACCGGTACCCGGGGTCACGCTGCGCGCGCTGCAGGCAATCATCGACCCGGCTCGTGAACAGCGCGCGGTTCGGCAGCTTGGTGAGCGCATCGTGCGTGGCGCTGTGGGCGGCTCGCCGGGCGGTGTGACGGGCCGCGGTGAACAACCGCGCGTTCTCCATCGCAGTGCGTCGCAGCTCGAGCTGGCTGATGACCTGCCGTGCCAGCGCCTGCAGCGCGTCGGCCTGGTCGGCGCGCAATTGGCGTGGCACGAGGTCGACGACGCAGAGCGTGCCGATCGTCTGTCCTGCCGGCGTCGTCAACGGCGCGCCGGCGTAGAAGCGCAGGTGCGGATCGGAGACGACGAACGGGTTGTCGTGGAAGCGCTCGTCCAGCGTCGCATCGGGCACGATCATCAGCTCGCTTGGCCGCAGGATGGCATGGCTGCAGAACGCCACCTCGCGGGACGTCTCGGACCCTCTGATTCCCACCTTGGCCTTGAACCACTGACGGTCGGAATCGACGAAGTTGATCAGCGCGATCGGCGTCTGGCAAATGTGCGACGCCAGCAGCGCGAGGTCGTCGAACTCGGGTTCGGGTGCGGTGTCCAGGATGTCGTAACGCAACAGGTCCGCCAAGCGGGCGGGCTCCGACGCGGGGATGGGCGGTCTGATCATGGAAAATATCCTTCGCCCAGGGTGCACGCGCCTCGAACGAAGGCGCATGACACGTTGGTCCGCTCACCATCGGCCAATTTGGCTCGCGGCAATACGGGGCATTCCAGAATTTGTGTTATCGGTCCGGTCGCGCGTTACGTGACATTAAGACGGACACGAACCGCGGTCGTCGGTACGAGGACGATCAACGACCAAGGGGAGCCCCGGCCATGATACGGCCTTCAGGCTGCGAAGTGCTTTGTGGGAAAGGAGCCGAGACTAACCGCGCATCGCCATAAGCTTATGGACACAGGTGACCGCGAGCGAGCCATCACCGACAGCGAACCCCACGCGCTTGGTAGATCCCGCGCGAATGTCGCCGGCAGCCAGAAGGCCCGGCAACGTGGTCTCCAGCGGGCAGGGCTCGCGATCGGTCAACGGCCACTTGCCGGCGCGCAGCGCATCAATGCCGGTCAGCACGTAGCCGAGCTTGTCGCGCGCGACCGTCTCGGGCAGCCACGCGCAGCCGGGCTCGGCGCCGATGAAGACGAAGACCGCGGCCACGGGTAGCGGGTCGAGCGTCTCGATGTTCGTCCGCGAGCCGTCGGTCGTGTGGTAGCCGCGCAGCGTGACGCTCTCCAACCGGCGCTCGCCGTGGACCGCGTCGATCTGCACACCTTCGTGCACGGTGATGTTTGGCGCGGTGCGAATGCGACCGACGAGGTAGTCCGACATGCCGGGGCCCAGGCGCTTGCGCACCAGCAGGTGAACCTGCCGATCGCGGCAGCAGTCGGCCAGGAACATCGCGGCCTGTCCCGCGCTGTTGCCGGCGCCGACCACGGCGACGTCCTGCGTGTCGTACAGCAGCGCCTCGACGCTGGTGCAGGCATAATGAATGCCGGCTGACTCAAAGCGCGCCGCGCCTTGGGCCTCCAGGCGTCGCCAGTTCACACCGGCGGCCAGCAGCACGGTGCGGGCGCGCAGCGTGCTGCCACAATCGAGGTGCAGCTCGTGCGTAAGCCCCGGCGCGGTTGCGGGCACGAGACGTTCGACATTGATGGGCGCGACCATTCGCGCGCCGAACTTCAGCATCTGTAGCACGCCGCGCATCGCCAGTTCCGCGCCCGACAGTCCGCTGGGGAATCCAATGAAGTTTTCGATCTTCGATGATCCCGCCGCCTGCCCACCGGGCCCGAGGCGATCGAGGACGACGGTCGAGACGCCTTCCGACGCCGCGTACACCGCCGCCGTCATGCCGGCCGGCCCACCACCGATGATCGCCAGGTCGACGACGTCGATCGGGCAATCGCGCCAAATGCCGGCGCTGCGCGCCAGTTCGCGCAGCGGGGGGTTGAGCAACAGCTGACCGTCGCTGCATTCGATGACCGGCGATTTCTTCGGTGAACCCCATCGCGCCATCAGCGCGCGGCCAGTGTCGGAGGTAGTGTCGTACCAGCGGTGCGGCACGAAGTTCTTGAACAGGAACTCGCGCACGACCGTCGTGTCGCGACAAGCGCCCGGGCCCACCACGCGCAACCCCAGCGCGTCCGACTGCGCCAGCAACCGCCGCCGCTCTAGCGCCGCGATCAGCATCTTCTCGCCGAGTTGCGGCACACGGTTCAACACCTCGCGCAAGCGCGCGCCCGGCACGCGCAGCAACCGGCTGACGCCGGCGGCGCAGGCATTGACGATCACGGGACGGCGCGTGAGCAGGTCGATGTCTCCAGCGAACTGCCCCGGACCATGCGTGACGATGTGCCGATCATCGTCAGCTGGGTTGCGGATCTCGATACCACCGGTCTCGACAATGAAGAGGTCGATGTCGGCGTCTCCGGCACGGAAAATCATTGCCCCGTCGTCATAGTCGCATAACGTCGCCAGTGGCCTCAGTGCCGCCAAATCGTTGGCGTCCAACGTTGGGAACGCCACGATGTTTACTGAAGAGATTGCCGCGGGCGAATCGGTTGTGACGGTGGCCATAGGGTGTTCCGCAGCGTTCAGTTGTAGCGAGTAAGGAAGCTTACTCAAAGCATAGGGTGCTGACCGGATGTTTGACTAAGAGAGCGATATGAATGTGTTTCAGCGGCATTCTGCAACATATCTAGAACGACACGAAAATATACTCCAAATTGACATAAGAAGATGCGAAGTGAGCCCGGTCGACGGACGATTAGTTCAACGTCGTCAAGAGCATAATCGCCAGAATCGAACCACCGACACGATGTCGTGCCTGTCTGACGCGGTTTGCATAGAAAATCACAAAGCTGATGAAGCCGTCTCCGTTTATCGTAAACCTTGAATGGATATACACTTAATGTGAAAATGCAAGCGGATTTCTAGGTACCGTTTTGTCTGGCATGGAAAGGGCGCGAAAAAAAGTGATTTGGTCACGACATAATGCTTGTAGCACTCTTGCAGATGGCTTACTTCTTAGTCCATCGAAATGAG
Organism: Tepidisphaeraceae bacterium; assembly: GCA_035998445.1. Taxonomy (NCBI): domain Bacteria; kingdom Pseudomonadati; phylum Planctomycetota; class Phycisphaerae; order Tepidisphaerales; family Tepidisphaeraceae; species Tepidisphaeraceae bacterium. Next base: position 28,351 of record DASYHQ010000051.1, read on the forward strand.
TTGTTCGAACCAAGCTGTTCAGCAACTTAGATTACGGAGGAGATCGCTGGCGATCCCTCCAAGTTTGAAGTTCGGACCACAGTGGGTTTCTGTTCCGCACCGTCAGCTATGACGGCGTCTGTCCCCCCGGTCCCTTTTTACAACCAGACCCTTGAAATGCGTGTCAGGCGGCTGACACGCACGGGCGGTGGCCTCGTGGCCATCAACAGTGATCCTGCGCCCGCAACGGCCGTGACGAATAAGCAGACTGAACAACATGATGCACACCCGCAATCGCAAAACGGCTCACCCGACCATCGAGAAGCTCGAAGATCGTCGCTTACTGTCCGCTAGCCCCGCGATCACCAATGTGGTCCTGGTTGATGCTGGCAAGGATCAGGTCGTGGGCAAGCTGGATCATGGCGCCACGATCGACGTGGCCAAGTACCCGGGTGGCATCAGCGTTCGCGCCGACGTGAACAGCGCCGCGACCAGCGTGAAGTTTGGCTTGGGCAGCAACGACAAGCTTCGCATTGAGAACGACTCGCCGTACACGATCGCCGGCGACGCCCAGCCGTCGGACTACTGGGCCTGGCGGCCGAAGCTTGGTTGGAACCTCGTGAAGATTAAGGCGTTCAGCAAGGACGGCGCGACCGGCCGGTCCAGCCCGACCAAGGAAATTGCGATCAAGGTCGTTAACTCGGCCGTCAGTGGTGGCAGCACCTCCAAACCGACTCCTTCGCCGACGCCTTCGCCTGCACCGGCTCCCAGCACCGGTTCGACCGTGACCGCCAAATCGCCGACCAACGGCAACTCGGCCCCCAGCGTGTCGTTCATCAACCCGACCAACAACGCCGAGCAGGCCCACCCTGGCAACTACGTCGTACGCGTGAACGCCCATGATTCGGACGGGAAGATCGCGAAGGTCGAGTTCTTCGCCAACGGCCGCATGATCGACAGCACCGTCGACGCGCCCTACAGCGCCGCTTGGACGAACGTCGCGACCGGCAAGTACACCCTGACCGCCCGCGCCACCGACGACGACGGTGCCCAGAAGCTCAGCTCGATCACCGTCACGATCAAGAACCCAACGCGGGACCAGACGTTCTACGTCAGCACCAGCGGCAACGATAAGAACAGCGGCGGCAGCACGTCGAGCGCGTTCCGGACGATCGGCAAGGCTGCCAGCATCGCCGGGGCTGGCGACACCGTCGTCATCCTGCCCGGCACCTACCGCGAATCGGTCGGGCTGAAGAACAGCGGCACCGCGACGGCGCCGATCACGTTCAAGGCCCAGAAGCCAGGCACGGTCTTCATCGACGGCGCCGACCACATGGGCGGCTGGAGCCGCGAGGGGTCGAGCCACGTCTACAGCACCAAGTGGGATCTGGACTTCTTCCTGAACGGTTACCGCTACCACGGCAGCGTGAAGGAGACCGGGTACGCTGAGCAGTTCATCTACAACAATAAGGCGCTGACGCAGGTGACGAGCCGGTCGTCCCTGAGCGCCGGCGAGTTCTACGTCGACTGGAACGCCAACAAGGTGTACGTCTGGTTGCCCGACAACGCTGACGCTCGCAAGAAGACCGTGATGGGATCGAAGCGCCAGACGCTGATGACGTCCCAGTCTTATCAGAACGCCAAGTACATCACGATCGACGGCCTGAACTTCCGCCACGCCGCCAACTTCCCGCAGCAGCCGGTCGTGAAGACGAGCGATGGTTGGGTCGTGAAGAACTCGAAGTTGGAACTGATGAACGCGGTTCCGCTGGGCATCTACGGCAACAACGTCCTGATCCAGAACAACGTGATGGCCAACAACGGGCACACGGGCCTGACGGGCCAAGCGACGAACACGCTGCTGGTTGACAACGAGGTCTACGGCAACAACACGCGTGGCTTCCGCGCGACGTGGGAGTCGGGAGGTGGCAAGATGACCCGTACGGTCGGCCTGTACGTGCTGAACCACAACACGTACAACAACCGGGGCCCCGGATTCTGGCTCGACATCGACAATAAGGAATTCGTGATCGACGGTGGGTTTTTCCACGATAACCGTGGCATCAACAACGACTACGAGGGTTGCGGTCTGCTGATCGAGTTGAACAGCGGCCCCGGCCGTGTCCAGAACGCCAGCTTCTACGGCAACACGTCCTCGGGTGGCCTCGGTATCGCCGAGACCCCGTACATGTCGATCCGGGGTAATTACTTCGGCGGTGGTGATCGCTTCGAATTGCGGAACATCGCCAACCGGCCGTTCTCGATCAAGCATGTGAAGATCGAATCCAACAAGTTCGAAAACTCGATGATCGCCAACGCGAATCCAAACTTTGACGTCAACTCGTTCCGCAAGCTGAACGTCACGGCCAGCCATAACGTCTTCGATAACGCGAGCAACATCCCGTGGTACTACTGGCGCGGCGTCAAGTACTTCAGCGGTTCGTCCATCGCGTCGGCGCTAGGCGTCGATAAGACGGCCAGCGCGGGATCGGTCACCATTCCGAAGCCATAACAACGTCGCGCCTCACAACGCAGACGCAAACTCGGAGCGGCGAACGTGGGTTCGCCGCTCCGGTTCTGCGCGCTAACTTCGCACGTTCGTCTACCTTGAGAGTGGCGATCGTGGGATGACGAAGCATTTGCTAATACGCCTGAATCACCATCAGCCAACCCGCGATCGTGAAGCACGAGAGCACGGTTGACCAGAACACGCACTGGGCGGCCAGGTCGGTGTCGCCGCCCAGTTCGAGCGTCAGCAGCAGCACGTTGACGGCAGCGGGGGTAGCAGTGGTAAGGATCAGCATTCTCGCCACGTCGGGCGTGACCTGCACCGGTGTCCACCCGGTTCGATGCAGCACCCACAACAGGATGGCCGTGTGAATCGGCGCGGCGATCAGCCGCAACACCAGCACGAGCGACACCGGTTTCCACCGCGGCCATCGCGGGTTACTCGCCAGCTGCGCGCCGAGCGTGATCAGCGCGATCGGCACCAGACCGGCGGCCAAGTAGCGGGCCGGCTCGCGGATCACCGTCGGCAACAGCGCAGCGTCGCCACCGGTCCACCATCGCGCCGCCAACGCTGCGACCAGCGCAGGAATGATCGGCAACCGCAGCGCCGCGACGACGCTCGGGCCCAAGCTGCCCTGCCGCGCCGATGACGCGATGACCATGCCCAGCGTAAAGATCAGCAGGTTGATCGCGAGGATCACAAACGCCTGAACCGCCGCGGCGTCCTGCCCGGGGAAGGCCAGCATCGCCAAGGGTAACCCGTAATTACCGCAGTTGTAGAAGACGACCGACAGCGTCACCACGCTCAGCACATCCCGCCGCACGCGCAACCAGCGGCCAATCAATTCCATGATCGCCCAGAGCGTCAGCACCTGCAGCGTGCAGATGACGACCACGCCCAGCATCTGCGGGCCGGCGAGCTGGCTCGTCGCCACCGCGTAAAAGACGAACGCGGGGATGAACAGGTAGATGTTGAGCTTTGATAGCGTTGCGAGGTCGATCGCGAACTTCACCCGCATCAGCGCGCCCAGCGCCGCCAGCAGCACGATGGGCGCGATGATGTTGAGGAGGACGTCGGCCATGGGAGATGCTGCTACCATCGCGTCGCACGGCTGAGAACGCAACGGTTTCCGGCCTTCGCCTTGTTCGCGGTCGGCTGGAATCTATCATGATCTGCATGACCAACCGAACCATCGTGTCGTTCGCGGGTGACGCGATCCACATCAACGGCCAGCCCACCTACGCCGGTCGAACTTACAACGGCCACAAGATCGAGGGGCTGCTGCTGAACGTGCGCCTCGTGCAGGCCACATATCACGATGAGAACCCCGAGACGCAATCCTGGTGGCGCTATCCGGACGGCACCGACTTCGATCCCGATCGCAATACCGACCAGTTTCTGAAGATGCTGCCCGAGTGGCGCGCGCAGGGCATGCTCGGCTTCACGATCAACCTGCAAGGCGGTTCGCCGCGTGGGTACAGCACGGACCAACCGTGGCGCAACAGCGCCTTTACGCCGACGGGCGAATTGAAGGCGCCGTACATGGCGCGCATCGCGCGCGTGATCGATGCCGCCGACGAACTCGGAATGGCTGTCATCCTCGGCTACTTCTACTTCGGGCAGACGCGACACTTCATCGACGAGGCGGCCATCGAGCGCGCGGTCGACAACGCCACCGATTGGCTGCTGGCGCGCGGCGACGGTCATGTGCTGGTCGAGATCGCCAACGAGTGCGATCACTGGGACTATCCGCCGATCATCAAGCCACCGCGCGCGGTCGAGCTCATCAAGCGCGTGCAACAGCGGTCGGCCGGGAAGCTACGGACGCCAGCGGGGCGGTTGCTGGCGTCGACCAGCTTCCTCGGCCAAGCCATCCCGAGCGACGACGTCGTCGGCGCGGCCGACTATCTGTTGATCCACGGCAACGGCACCAAGAATCCCGACGCCTTCCGCCAGCAGATCCGCGGCACGCGCGCCCACCCGGCCTACCGCGGGCAGCCGATCGTCTGCAATGAGGATGACCACTTCGACTTCGGCAATCCCGACAACAACTTCCTGGTCGCCATCGGCGAGTATTGCTCGTGGGGCTACTTCGACTACCGCTTCGCTGGTGAAGCGTGGGTAGAGGGGTACCAATCGGTGCCGACCGATTGGTCAACGAACTCGGAACGCAAGAAGGGATTCTTCAAGCTGCTGTCGACGATCACGCGGAGCTGATCGACCTTCGCAAGCGGGTGCAATGTTGTCTGTTGCACCCGCGCCGGTGCAGGTGATGTAGTGACCACGCGCCCCGCTCTAGGCGGCCGTGGCGTCGTCGCATCACGCTATGTGAATGAGATGATTGAAGGCCGCCGCTACGCGCGCTGGATGCCCGCCTCAAGCAGGGCGGCATGCAGCGCCATGACCAGTTCGCTCCGCGTCTCCAGCCATTCGTCGTAGCGATCGGTCCAGACGCTCAGCACGACCTTCAGCGCTCCGCCACCCGCCATCTCGACCGAGGCCTGCGGCGCCGGCAACGAGGAGACGCGCGGGTGTTGCCTGGCCGTCTCCTTCAACACGGACAAGACCTTCTCCGGCTCGACCCCCGCGGGAATCGTCACGTCGATGTTGAAACCACGCTGGCGGTTCGACAGCGTCCAGTTGGTCACGCGGCCGGCGATCAGCAGGCCGTTGGGCACGATCACCTCGGCGCTGGTCTGCAATCGGATGACGCTGGCGCGGATGCCGATCCGCTCCACGATGCCCACGGTCGCCGGGTCTAGTTCGATCACGTCGCCGACCTGGATCGGGCGCTCGAACAGCAGGATGAGGCCCGACACGAAATTGTTGACGATGTTCTGCATGCCAAAGCCCAGGCCCACGCCGAACGCACCGGCGAGGATCGTGAACTTCGTCATGTCGTATCCGAGCGCGGCGACGGCGATCAGGAAGCCGAGGAACAGGATGACGTAATGCAGCAGCGTCGAGATCGCGTTGGGCACGCCGCGCGCCAGCTGCACGCGCGGGTAGACGTCTTCCTCAAGCAGGAACCTCGCCAGCCGCGACAGTACGAACGCCGCCGCCACCGCAGCGATGAACGCGAGGATGCCACCGAGCGTGAGCTGCACGGCGCCCACGCCCCATTCGGCACTAAGGATCGCCGACACGCGCCGCACGAATGCCTCGCGCAGCGCCAACGCGTCCAGCGTCAACAGGAACCACCAGATCGCCGCCCCGATCGACAGCAGCCCCACGATGCGCTGCCGCAGCACCGGCCCGTGCCGGCGCACCATGCGAATGGCCGCCACCGGGCGCATCTGCATGATCGCCAGCAGCAGCGCATCGGTGACGCGCAGCGCGGCGTCCAGGATGATCGCGATGTACGCGCTGGATAGCACCGCCCGGCCCAGGAGGTTGCTCAGGCTGACGTACCCCATCAGATTCGCCAGCGCCGAGATCAACATGACCGGCAGCGCGATGCGCACCGCGCGGTTGACGATGCGCCAGCGCAGCGTTCGGTCGATCTGCGGAAAGCCCTTCGACCTGGGCGCCCGGCGGATGAACAGCGCCAGGAAGATCATGCCGCCGACCATCTCGCAGAAGAAGATCGTGCGCGACAGCGTCGCCAGCGACGCCGTCACCGAGACGGCAAGGTCGACGATGTAAAACCCGACCATTGCGTACAAGAGCGGCAGCAGCGGGCGCATCACCAACTGCCGCAGCACCACGATTGCCGGGATCAGCAGCGCGCCGAACAACATTGCGAGAAACAGGCGGGGCCCCTGCGGGTAGAGCCACGGGATGAGCGGCAGCGTGGTCACCAGGGCCGTCGAGATCGGCATCGCGAAGATTGCCAGGCTGCGCTGCACGGCTGGGTCGTCACCCAGTTTGCCGACGTAGCGCTTGCGCACCCACACGACGCTCGACGCGATCAGGATGATGAGCACCAGGTGCAGCACGATGCGGTCCAGCCGGCGCAGCACGTAAGCACGTGTGCTGAACCACTGGTTCTCGAACGTGTTGCGCCCGTCCTCGGCCAGGTTCTGCTGGGCGCGCTGGCCCTGCAGGCTGCGCCAGAGCGGGGGGCTGTCGCGGTCCAGAAGTCGCGTGACGGCCGACTCGCGCGCATCGCGCACGGCCGTCAGCGTGTCGGAGGCGCGCACGTCCAGCACCGTCACTCGGCCCTGCAGTTGCTGCACGTGATCGAGGCGCGTGTCGAGACGCCTGCGCAGGCGATCGATGTCGGCCCCGAGCGACTCAACCCGCCGCAGCAGTTCCGGCTCGGCCTCGACGCGTTGTGCGACCTCGATCACCTGCCGCGACCGGTCCTGCATCTCCGTCAGCTGCCCGCCGATGCGCCGCAAGTCGCCTGCGCGGGTGGACAGTTGCCGCGAGGTCTCGGCCATCTGCCGGCGGAATTCGGCCCAGTCGCGTTCCAACGTACGCAACGTCTCCAGCGACGGGCTGGGCGACAGCAGCTTCGTCGTCTCGCTCGAGCGCGCGGTGATCTCGGTGTTCAACGAGGGCAGCGCGTCCTCGATCAGCCGCGTTGTCTCGTTGGTGTTCAGGTCCGCTTCGATGTTTCGCACGGCGCTGGAGGTGGATTCGGCGTACTCGACGAAATCGATCGTCGGTTCCGGCTCAGCCGGCGCCGTCGTGGCGGCGGGCACGGTCGCGGGCGCCGGCACGGTGGTGGGAGCCGGCGCGGCATCTTGGGCCAACGCTATGGTGGCAGTGCTAAACAGGAGTAGGACGAAGCATCGAATAAACGCAAGACGGCATCGCAGCATGTCCAGCATAGTTTGGTTGGCACGCAGGCTGTCAACAGTTGCGCGATGCAGACGCAAGCAAGCGCGATGAACGGTTCACCCAGAATGGTCAGTGAACAGAGATTATACCGAACTCAACGGGATCCACGGATCGCGAGACCGGTAGACCAAAAGAAGAACTGGCCGCTAAAGCGGCCAGTCCGGTGAGGTACCTTAGTATGTGCGTCGTCAGGCCCGCGCTTAGCACGGGTTGACGGCGTTCTCGGCGCTGATCATTGATTGAAGGGATGCAGTTGACGAGCGCTTCCCGCCTGAGGTCGGCGTCGTCTCAACGGGCAGGGGTGGCGCGCTTAACTTCACCGGTGCCTTGGCCTTGGCACTCTTGTAAAGCCCGTCCATCAGCCACGAGTGCAGGATGCCGTAGCGCACCGGGCACATCGGCTTCTCGCGGCCCAGCAAGCAGTAGACGAAGTTCTTGTCCGGCGAGTAATGCGGGTAGTTAACAAGCGGATACTTGATCTTGCGGCCCTTCTCGTCGTAGTGCTCGAGTTTGCCGCCGTGGATGCCGGTGTGCAGGCGGCCCTTGTCACCGGCGATGATGATGCCTTCGTCCCAGCCTGGGTTGTTGCCGCTGATGGTTGCGGTGCCCAGCACGTTGCCTTGCCAGCGAATCGTCATGACGGCGTTGATGTCCACCTTCATGCCCTTGTTGTCGAGCACGCAATAAACTTCCTCAACCGGTCGATCCAGGCACCATGCGATCGCGTTGAACAGGTGCGCGCCGGTGTCGTACATCTGCCCGCCACCTGAGACCTTGGGGTCGTGCCGCCAGCGTGGGTTCTTCGGATCGACCGTCTTCGGCCGCCAGCCTTGGTGGCTCCATGCGGTCACGGTTTGCAGTTCACCGATCGCATTGGTCGCGATCGCATTGCGGATGTACGCAAACTCGGCCGAGTAGCTGGCCTGGAAGCTCACCTGCAACAGCAGGCCGGTCTGGCGCACCTTCTCGGCCAGCTTCTTGGCGTGGGCGCTGCTGGTGACCATCGGCTTCTCAACCAGCACGTGGTACCCCGCGTCCAGCGCCGCCATCGCCTGCGGGAAGTGCAGCGCGTGTGGCGTGATAATGATGACCGCATCCAAGCCCTTCGGTGGGCTCTTGAGCAGCTTCTCAATCGAATCGTACCGGCGGATCTCCTCGCGGCCGCCGAACTTGGCCTTCCAGAGGCGCTCCATGTTGTCTTTGTTGATGTCGCAGAGCGCAACGACGTCGGCCTCGGGAACATCCTTCAGCCAATCACCATGCGCGTGGGACATGCCGCCACAACCGATAATCGCCAGCTTGATTTGATCTGCCACCAGCCGCCTCCGTGTCCGTTGCCTTGAGGAAAGTCGATATGCGAGACAGTAACAGGCCAACCGTTGTCTGTCGTGCGTCGCTAACTTTGCGCCGTTACCTGCGCCAGCCCCTTCTTGCCGATCCACCCGATCGCCCAGACGACGATGATCGTCACGATGGCGCCGCTGACCAGCAGCCACGGTTCCTGTTCCAGCGGCGCGTCGACGTCGCTCAGGCGCGATACGGCGTACACGACGACCGCAGTGCGCGGGGACATGCCGATCAACGTGCCCAAGGCGTACGGGACCATCGGCACTTGCGCCGCGGCCATCGCGAGGTTGCTCAGGGAGAACGGCGCCACCGGCGCGACGCGCAGCAGCGCGACGACCAGCACGACCTTGCCGATGTGACCTGTGGTGAGCGCGGTTCGCACCGCCTGCGCGCGAGGCATTGCGCTCAGCATGTTGGTCAGCCGGCCACCGTCGATCGCGCCGCCAAGCAGGTATCCCACCATCGCGGCCAGCAGGAAACCGCCCAGCGTGGCGATGAGGCCGACTTTGAACCCGAACGACCAGCCGCACAGTGCCGATAGCGCATAACTGGGCGCCAGTGCCACGCCACCCACCAGACCGAACGTGATCGCGCAGATGAACGGGCCGATGGCAGGATGCTCGCGCAGCCAAGGCGCGGCCGTGCTTAATCGTCCATAGAGCGCCAACGCGCCCACGCCCGGCAGCACAGCGGCCGCGATGGCGATCGGGCCCATTCGGCCGAGCCGGTGCCAATGCTGCATCGCCCGCTGCATCAACGACGCTGCGCCGGCGGTGGGTCGCGCGGACGCGTGGGGCAAATCGCCGGTGGCCATACCGTTTACTATAGGGCTGCGTGAGGCGAACTCACCAGTTGCCAAATTGTGGGACACAGCTAAACGCGACGAATCGCAAGCACCTTCGCCTTTCGATCACGGTTCGGCCGTACGATTGCGCCGGCGGAACTCGTTAGGCGTCATGCCGACGTCTTCGCGAAACATCGCGTACAAATGCTGCGCGTTTGATAGCCCGCACGATTCGGCAATGCGGTGCAGTTTCAGGTCGCTTAGCAGCAGCAGGTGCTTGGCGCGCTCCAACCTTACTCGGCGAACCTCCTGGTAGGGCGTTCGCTGGAGCGTTCGCTGAAACTTCAACTGCAACGTGCGCTCGGAGCAGACCGCCTGGCGCATCACGTCGTCGGCGGTAATGCCGTCGCAGGCCCGCTCGCGGATGAAGCGCACGGCCTTGGCGACGTCGGGATCGGCGATCGCCAGCACGTCCGTCGATTGCCGTGTGACCACGCCGAGCGGCTCGACCTCGATCCACTTGCGCGGCCGCTTGCCGTGGATCATCTGGTCCATCAACTTTGCCGCCTCGAAACCGATGCGCTCGGCGTTCAGCGCCACGCTCGACAGCGGTGGGTTAGCCATCTCACAGACCAACTCATCGTTATCGACACCGACGACGGCGATCTCTTCGGGCACGTGAATGCCGGCGTGGTGGCACGCGTCCAACAGAAACCGGCCGAACGTGTCTTCGGTCGCCAGCAGGCCAACCGGCTTTTCGAGTTCCCGCAGCCACTGCGCGAGGCGCTGCAGCTCGTCGGCCCGCTGGTCGTCACTCGTTCGGCGGACCTGCTGGAACGTGGCGCACGGCGCATTCGCCTGCGCGGCGAGCTCGCCGAAATCGGCGATCCGATCGGTGTTCCACTGCCCGTGCCCGCCGGCGCACGCGAAGCGGGTAAACCCGCGCTCGCGCAGATGGTCGAACGCGGTCCGACAGACCGATAGACTTCCTGTACCAACGAGTCGCGGTTGAACGGTCGCCGGGCCACCCATGCAGACCAGATGCAGTTTGCGGCGCGCGATCTCGTCGGCCATGTGGCGCGAGCTGACGCGCCCGATCACACCGTGACCCGTCCACACGTCCTCCGGTGGCAGCGACGGAGAGATGTCGCCGTGCTTGATGTAGAACAGCCATGGGTCGTGCAGGCGCGTGTATTTCACCAGCCCGCGAATCACCCCGCGGCCGAACGAGCGGCTGGTCTCCATCAGAACGGCGATGCGCGGTGTCTGGGGCATAGGAACAGCGACGGCATCAAGCGTCACTTGCGTTACATAACGTAACACCGCAACCGATCAACTACCAGCAGGCGATTGCGCTTTCCCGGATAAACTTGCAGCTAAATCGTAGTGGCACGATCCCGTTTGCAGCGTACTGTTTATGCATCAGTTGTGACCGGCCTGGCTTCGGCGGAAGCGAGATCGGCGAGATGCCTGGGCGAGACGGTCAGACGAGGCCCCAATTCGTCCCACGACCGCGGCATCGCAGTTCTTCCGACAGGAGACAAAACATGAAGTTACGAACACGAGCCGGAATCACCCGCGGATTTACCCTTGTGGAACTGCTCGTCGTCATCGGCATCATCGCGCTGCTGATCAGCATGCTGCTGCCGGCGTTGAACAAGGTGCGCCAGCAGGCGATCAAGTTGAACTGCGCCAGCAACCTTCGATCCGCCGGACAGGCCCTGTTCCTGTACGCCGCCGACAACAAGGGCAACCTGCCGTACCGCGATAAGCAGTACTTCAACTCGTCGACGATCTACATCGATTCCAATGCGCCATGGCCCGCCGGGCCCTGGCCGGTCGCGTTGTTCACGCCACCGCAATCGCTGGCGACAGCGGCGTTCCCGCACAGGCCGGGCGGTTCGCTCAGCAGCTACTTCAAGAGCTTTGCCGTCTGGAGTTGCCCCGCCGTCGGAGCGGCACCGATCGACGACGCGGCGAACAACCAGCAGGCTTCAACGGCCAGCAACGGCTCGTGGTACCGCCGGTTGTACGGCAACTACATGATGTTCTGGGGTTCGCCCATCCTGACCGATACCTCGTTCTCCACGCCCGACTTTGGCGCCTACAACCTGGGTCGCCGGCGCTTCCTCAGCAATGGCGTCTCGGTGCCGATCAACATGCCGTTCAAAGTGAACGTGAAGAACGCGACCGAGGCGCCGCTGATGCAGGACGTGATGTACGCGAACTTCGTCGGCGCCGGACAGGGCACGATCAACAACGTGAACGATCCGATCACCTGGGCGCAGGCCAACCACATGAAGCGCGGCGGGGCCGCCGGCTCGTCGACGATCAGCCCCAGCGTGACCGGCGGTGTGCCAGGCCCGACGCCAGCAAACAATCCGTCGGATTCGACGGGCTTCCGGCAGGGCTCGCGATTGGTTGACCTTGTGGAGGGCGCCAACGTGTTGTTCTGGGACGGCCACGTCGAGTTCATGCAGCCGGGCAACATGTACGACGCCGGCTACGCCGAAGGGTTCCCGTCATCGCGTCACGCGATCAGCGGGAAGGGTCCGTACCGCTGAACCAGCGGACCTGTTCAAACCGCTTCATAACAGGAAGCTCCTGACCGCGCTCGATCCGCATCTTCGACAGGCAACCTATGCAGCAGCGTTACCCGATCATCATTAAGCACGACGACACCAAAGACGCGGTCACGCGCATCCGCAAGGCGATCGCCGCAACCCCCGCCGGCGCGCCGCTGGACCTAACGTTCGAGCAAGGCACGCACGCGTTTCAGTACGAACGGGCGGCCGAGCAGTTTTGCTTCATCGCCAACAATGACGAGGGGCTGAAGCGCATCGCGATCCACGTCGCCGACCGTGATGGCGTGACGATCGACGGCAACGGTTCCAACTTCTGTACGCACGGCACCGTGATGCCGGTGCTGATCGAGCGTTGCCGCAACGTGACGCTGAAGAACTTCACTTTGGACGCGGCCTCGCCGTTCCACTGTGAAGCGATCGTTCTGGCCAGCCATGACGATGGCGTGGACGTGGAGATACCGGAGGGCTTCCCGTTCGAGATCGTGTATGGCCGGCTGCGCTTAAGCATGCGGGGCCGCGCGTCGTGGGAAGTCGACAACATTCTCGAGTTCGACGCGGCGCGGCGGGAGACGGCGTACAAGGTGGTCGACCACTACCGCATCGGTCAGCAACTGCGCGTGACCGAGATCGGCCCGCGCCAGCTGCGCTTCACCGCCCCGTTCCGCGGCCCGCGCCGGCCACAGGTGGGCAACGTGCTGGTGCTGACCGGCTTCGGCCGGCACTACCCGGGCATCGTGCTGAGCGACTGCACGAACGTGTCGATCGAGAACGTCACGATCCACCAGGCCGGTGGCATGGGCGTACTGGCGCAGGGGTGCGATGGCGTGCGACTGAACCGCGTGCGCGTCACGCCCTCGGGCGGCCGGATGATCTCGACATATGCCGACGCCACGCACTTCGTTGGCTGTCGCGGGCTGATCGAAATCGAAGACTGCATCTTCGAAAACCAGATGGACGACCCGCTGAACATCCACGGCGTCTACGCGACCATCACCCGGCGCGTTGCGCGCGACGCGGTCGAGGTGAAGCTGAACCACGGCCAGCAGCTGGGCTTCAACATCGCCCGCATCGGCGACCGTATGGAACTGGTGCGCAACACGACGCTGCTGACCTACCACGAGGCAATCGTGACGAACGTGGATCGCATCAACAAGGAATACGTCGTGGTGACGTTCGATGGCGCGTTGCCGCCCGACGTACGCATGAGCGACGCCGTCGGCAACCTCACCTGGACGCCTGACGTCACCATCCGCCGTTGCGTGAGCCGCGGCAACCGGGCGCGCGGCTTCCTGGTGACCACGCCGGGCCGCGTGCTGATCGAGGACAACTACTTCCACACGCCCGGGCCGGCGGTGCTGATCACCGGCGACGCCAACTACTGGTTCGAGTCGGGCGCGGTCCGCGACGTGACGATCCGCAACAACGAGTTCGACAACTGCAACTACGGCGTGTGGGGCACCGGCGCGATCGAGTTTCACCCTGAGGTGAAGCCCGAGCACCGCAATGACCGCCCGTACCACCGCAACGTGACGATCGAGGACAACCGGTTCATCGCGTTCGACCCGCGACTGGTGACCGGATGGGGCGTGGACGGCATCACCATTCGCGGCAACACGATCATCCCGTCGACCGCTTACGCGAAGCCATCCGACGTGTCGGACGAACCGTTCCAATTGAAGGACTGCCGCAACGTGACGATCGAGGACAACGTCACGCTCCAGAGCAGGACCGAGATAACACGCGAACCGGAGCCGGTGGCGTGAACGACCCACAAGCGGAGCACATGATGTACAACGGCTGTTACGACGCGCTGCCCGTGATGAACCGTCGGACGTGGGGCGCGTTCATGACGACGATGCTGGTACTGTCCCCGATGGTCATGGCGCAGGCCGGGGACGCGCTGACGCGGCCGAACCCGGACCTGCAGCAGTTCATCGACGATCGCGTGGCGGCGGGGGACAAGTCGATCACCGTGCCTCCTGGGCAATACCGCGTGACGCCGCGCGACCGCACGCACCTGGTGCTGAAGAACCTGACCGACATCGAGATCGATGCGACCGGCGTCGAGCTGATCTGCACCGAATCGACGCGCGCGATCACGATCGACAACTGCAGCAACCTAACGCTGCGCGGCCTCACGATCGACTACGACCCGCTGATCTTCACGCAGGGGCGCATCGTCGCGATGTCCGCCGACCAGCGCGTGCACGAGATCGAATTGTTCGATGGCTACCCACCGGCCGACCAGGCGCAGCGGAACTACCAGGTCTTCAGTTCGCAAATGCGCGAGCTGCGCGGCCGCGACTACTTTGGCATGACGTTCGAACCCAACGGCGAACGATCGCTGCGCGCGGTGCGGAGCGAGAGCGATACGCAGCCCGATCCGGCACAGGTTGGCGACCTCGTGGTGATGACGACCCAGCACGCGCCCAACGGCAGCATACCGCACACGATCATGAGCAACCGCTGCGTCGACCTGAAGCTCGACAGCATCACGATCTACGCCGCACACACGTTCGCGTACTTCGAGACCTACTGCGACAACACCACCTACCTCCATTGCAAGCTCGATCGCCGACCGGCCGAAATCGACCTGGCGCAGCGGGGCGACGCGCGCCTTCGCTCGGGAAACGCCGACGCGTTCCACAGCAAGTTCGCCGTGCGCGGGCCGAAGATCATCGAGTGCCTCGCCCAGCACATGGGTGACGATGCGGTGAACATCTGCGGCAACTACCACATGGTGATGCAGGCCAAGGGGAACGAGCTGCGCGTGCTGGCGATGGGCACGATGAACATCGCGACGGGCGACCCGATCGAGATCGTCTCCTACGATGGCCGCCGGCTGCCCGATGCGATCGCCAAGCGCATCGAGCCGGATGGGTCGATCATGCCCGACGAACGCGCGTTCCTGCTCGCGCAGCGCATGGACAAGCACACGAAAGAAGTGAAGGGCGAGTCCGCGTACCGCATTACGCTCGACCGCGAGATCGGCCTGCCGATGGGGTCGGTCATCTGTTCGCTGAACCACGTTGGGCGCGGGTTTGTGGTGAAGGGCAATACGTTCGGGCACAACCGCTCGCGCGCCATTTTGATCAAGGGAAGCGATGGCGTGGTCGAGGGGAACACGATCGTCGGCAGCAAGATGAACGCCGTGTTGGTGTCGCCTGAATACTGGTGGATGGAGTCGGGCAGCTCGAACAACGTCCGCATTATCGACAACACGATCCGCAACGTCGGCAGCCCCGCCATCAACGTGATCGCCCGCGGCGGGTCGGGTGCGATCGCGCCGGCCGGTGCGCACAGCGGCATCACCATCACCGGCAACGGCATCGATGACTGCACCACGCCGGCGATCTTCGTCAGCTCGACCGATGGGCTGAAAATCGAGCGCAACACCGGCACGCTCGACAGCGAAGGCGACCGAGCCTACTGGTTGTCCAACACGGTTCAGCCCCCGGCGGAGGGAACGTATCCGCCCGTGGTGACGGTGGAGTCGGCCAACGAGACCGTGCGCGACAACGACATGACCGTCCGATGATCCCACGCGTGTTCGCCCGACGAACCTGCGGGGCTCCAGCGCAACGTCGTATCTGCAAGCGGCGCTAACACGGTCTTCATCGGCACTTCACATACCTTAGCGACGATCGCCGTTGAATTTCACAACGAGCGAGAGCAGCTATGGACGGCAATGTGATGTCATCGATGCCCGCGCCCAGCGCGGTCAGCCGCAGGTCATTCCTTCGATACGTTGGCGCGGGCACGGCCGGCGCGCTGGCGGGGCACGTGTTGGGGCCGCTGGCCCGCGCGGCGAGCGACGCCGTCGCCACCGCGGCGCCGCGATCGACCGGCACGAGGGCGCTGCCATGGTTGAACGCCGACGGTTCACCCGCGTGGCAGCCGGTGTCTTACCCTATCCCCATTGCCAGTGACGGCGGCAGCGCCGCGACCGATGCCGTGAGATTGGCAGAGTACGCCGTTCGTGACGACATTGTCCTGCCGGCCGGGTATCGCTACGACGTCATCGCGGCGTGGGGCGACACGTTCGGCCCGGTAACGCACCAGGTTCGCTTCGGACACGCCGCCGACTACACAGGGCTTGTCCCCATTGCGGGCACGGCCGACGAATTTTGGCTGCTCGTGAACCACGAGTATATCTCCGCCCGGCCATGGTTGGCGGGGTACGAGCGCGTGTTCGGTCAGCCGTCACCGGTGGATGCCCAAGGCAGGATCGGCGGCGCGCGTTTGGCTGGCTGCGACTTGGAACTGATCGATCCACGCCTAACGAAGAACATGAACCCAACGCTGCTCGCCGGCGCACGGCAGATCTGCGAATCGGCGATGAGCGACTTGGGCGTCAGCGTGTTGCGCGTGCGCCGCACTGCCGGGGGCAGCTTCAACGTAGTCGCCGACTCGGCCGACCATTTCCGGTTTGCCGGCGCTAGCGCGCACAACGCCAACGCCAGCGACATGTCCTTCACTGGCCCCGCCGCGGCGATGTTGGGGCAGCCACGCGGCACATACGGCAACTGCTCGGGCGCCACCACACCCTGGGGCACGTTCCTTACCTGCGAGGAGAACTTCCAGGACCAGTCGCCCGAGTTCATCACGCCAGCCGGCCAACCGTTGGTCGGTCAGACGCTGCGTTTCAACGCGACCGACGATCGATCCGAACGGTCGGTGCTGCCATTCGAATTTTCGGGCCTCGGCACGGGGCTGCAACCGCCGCTTGATGGGCGGCAGTACGGGTGGGTCGTCGAGATCGATCCGGTCCAGCGCACGCTGAAGAAGCACACCGCCCTGGGGCGCTTCCGGCACGAGAACGTCGCGCTGCGCTGCGAGACGGGCCATCCCCTCGTCGCGTACATGGGTGACGACCGCCGCGGCGGACACGTGTGGAAGTTCGTCTCCGATGATGTCGTCACCAACCCGGCCGACCCGCACAACTCGCAGCTGCTGGAGAAGGGCACGCTGTACGTCGCACGGTTCGAACACGACGGCGACCGCTATGTCGGCCGATGGGTTCCGCTGCAACCGCTGACGCACATCCACCGTCCCGAGCCGCAGCATTGCAGCGGCGGCCGCATGTGGCTTCCGGCGCGCCCGCAGGGCGGTCATGTGGAAGTGACGGCTGCGGCCGACGATGCGTCGCGCCAGTCGGTGGATGACTGGATGCGTTCGATCGCCCAATTCGCCGGTGGCGATGCGACGCAGCTCATGTCGCTCGTCGAGCCACCCGCCGGTGTCGAGACGATCGATGATCGCATCGCCCACGCCGCCGCCGTCATCTGTATGGATGCCTACGCGATGGCCAACGTCGCCGGTGGCACGCCGTGCTCAAGGCCGGAGGACGTGGAGGTGCACCCGGTCGACCGATCGGTCTACATCGCGTTCACCGACTCCACCGGGTCCGGCGAGGGCTCGCCGGACGTGCGCATCTTCCCCGACTCGCGCGGCGAGAACTCGCGCCAGTACGGCGCGATCTACCGACTGATGGAGGACGACAACGACCCCGCTGCGCTCACGTTCACGTGGGGCCGGTTCGTCGAGTCTGGCGAGATGGCCGACCACGGGCAGTCGTTCGCGTGCGCCGACAATCTCACGTTCGACCCTGCCGGCAACCTGTGGGTCGTCACCGACATCACCACGCCGTTGCACAACAACCCGGTCACCCGGCAGGACAAGACTCGGCCCGGCGAGAAAGGCTTCGTCGGTGTCTTCGGGAATAACGCGCTGTTCATGATTCCCACCAGCGGCGCCAGCGCCGGCGTGCCGCACTGCTTCGCGATCGGCCCGATGGACAGCGAGATGACCGGCCCCACTTTCACCGCCGACGGTCGCACGCTGCTGCTGTCGATCCAGCACCCCGGGGAGCTGAACGGGGTGCGCGGACAGTACCCCGACGAGGTCCGCGAGATGCGCCTCGTCACCCGCGACGGTTCGACCGAGTTCACCCAGCGAAGGCAGATCCCGATCGGCAGCAACTTCCCCTCGCTCGTGCCGGGTGACGTCCCGCGGCCGTGCGTGGTCGCGATCACGCGGCACGGGTGAAGGGGGTCGCAGGCGCGCTGCTATCCGCAATGACCGTGGCATGGGCATCTCGCCCATGCTCGCATTGGGGCCGGTAACCCATTTTCTTGGCAGAGGACTTGGTCGGAGTGGGAGGCCAAGAATCAGAACGCTTGTCTTTCCCACATGCATGGGCGAGACGCTTATGCCACGGTCGGAGACAAGGTCACCGCGCCGCCGACCAGTCCAACACTGATCGTTCCAAGGGAAACGCGCCTTCTGCTTCCGTCGATCCGGGCGTGAACAGCACGCGCAGCGTTTGCGGTTGTTCCTTCGTCGCCGCCAGGCGGATGCGGATCATGCGCGTGTTGGGGTTGGGCGCGTCGAACGGCTGCATGAGCGCCGCGGCCTCGGTCGACTCGATCGTGAACGCGTCGCGGCAGTCGATGTCCAGCCGCATCTGCTTTCCGTCCTGGCGCAGCACGACCTGTTTGTCGCCGATCTCCACGTCGGCGGTCGTCAGCATCTGCCACGTCACGTGGCGCACGTCGGCGTTCGCCGTCCACTCGTCCTGCAGCAGCACGTGCCGGCCGGGCAGCATCGCCAAGCCGCGCAACACGCGCGACGTCTGCGCCGGGTAAACGCCCGACAGGTCGACCACCGTGTGCGGCATGTCGCCGTCGCCGCTGAAGCGCACGATGTGGCCGTTGCCCCGGATGTGCTGTTGAGCGTCGTCGAAGCGAAGGATCCCGTGGCCGTGCGGGCCGATGCGGAAGATCTTCCAGCGATCGGCGTCGGGCTTCTTGTCCCAAAGCTTCATCCCAAGCTGTTCGATCGAGTGGTAATCCTGCATTCCCGGATCGATCGCCCAGCGAACGTTGTCGGCCTCGATGACGAACGATCCGATATCCATGTGCGCGTGCGACACGTTGGGGCTGCCCCCCTTGATGCCGGCGAAGGCCGCGTTGGCGTCGTTCCACGCGCTGCGATGCACGCTGACCGGCGTCTCGCCCCTGGCCGTGTAGTGCAACGGCAGCGGGGTGGGGGCGTCGGTGGCGCCGGCGGGCAGTGGACGGTGCCAGAGCAGCGCAAAGGGCGTCAGGCGTTGATCGGCCCCTGCGGGCTTTCGCTCGAATCGTTGCAGCGCCGCATCCAGCTGCCGCAGATGCGTCGTGATCAGTTCCGGCCGATCTGCCGTCGCGGCGAACCACAGCAGCGCCGGTTCCAGTTCACCGCGCCCGCCGAGGTTGCAGTCGGAATAGTTGTAGTACTGCCCGCGCGGCGACACCATCTGTACGTAGTAGGTCGCGCTCTCCCGAAAGCCGGGCAAATCGGCCAAGCCAAAGCTGGAGCCGAGCGTGCTGGCCAGCAGGTCGATCAGCACCACGTGGAACGATGTGCCGTACGACCAGTACATCGGCCCCTCGCCGTACGCGCCGTCGGGCGCGTACACCCCGGCCGAGGCGGGCAGGTTGCGAATGGCCCGCACGACGATGCGTTGCGCCATCGCCGGCTCGTCCTCCGCCACTGCAAGGGCACCGGCGGCCATGCCGGCGTGGCAGACCGCGTTCCAGTTGTTCGTCGCCCGCACCCAGCCCGGTTCCGGCTCCACCAGCGACGGCTTCAAACCCAACTCGATGATCGCGGTGCGAATGCGGGCCCGTTCGTCGGCCGACAGGCGGTCGTAAAGCCAGTCGTACCCGATCGCCATCGCAAGGGCCATCTCACCAGTATCGAGAAAGTGCGACGGGTTCCAGTCCGGGAACGCCGCGATCGCGAGCATCTCGTCGATCGCCCTGCGGGCGGCTCGGTCGTCGTCGTTCAGCAGCGCCACCAGGCTCAGCACACCGATGCGCCGCAGACACGTGCGCGAGACTGCCAGCAATCGCCGCCCCTCGACCTCGTAATGCTCCGGCGGCACATCCAGCAGTTCCGCCGCCAGACGCGTCAGGCTTTCATGGATCTTCCGTGATACTCCATCGGTGGCGATCCGCTCTTTCACGTCTTTCAGCCGCTCCGGCGAAACAAACAACCGCGGATGCGGGCGGAGAGAATCGACCTTGATGTCCTGCATATTTGGTTTCGCCTGTGCCAGAAGGGTGGAAGGGACCGCCAGCAACCAGGCCGACGCGACGATCGCCATCAGGCTGGTCGCTCGAACGGACCGAATCATGCTGGCAAACCGGTGACGCCGTAAATTGCGGATCGACATGGGCCTGAGATTCTACCTTCGCCACCGCGCCGGCCAAGCCCCGAGCCCAATCTGAATGACGAAGAGACTTACCCGCCGAGCGTCAGCGACGCCAAGGGAAGAGCAGAAGGGTTTCTGGTCCCCTCTCCCGGTACCCCGGGAGAGGGTTAGGGTGAGGGTGATTTCGAACTACTGACGAACAAAAGGCACCCTCACCTAACCTCTCCCGAAGCATGCGGGAGAGGGACCGGAGCGGCCATCCTTGTCTTCCGTTGGCGGTGCAACCTCCCATCATTCAGCAAACCGCGTTCGCTATTGCTCCCCCGGCATTTTTTGCTGCGCCAGCTCGGTGGACATCGCGTACAATTGGCGTAGCAATTCACACCCAGGCGACGCATAGCGGAGTATTTGCATGCCGACGTTTACGTTTGAAGCGATGAACTCGTCCGGCCAAGAGGTCAAGGACGTGATCGAGGCCGGTTCGCACGAGGAGGCGATTGCCAAGATCCGCGGCAAGGGGTACTTCCCCACCAAGGTCCGCGAAAAGGCCGCCAAGAAGAAGGTCGGCAAGAAGGCCGCCGGTCCGGTCGAAGTCAAAAAGAAGATGCCGCTGAGCTTTGGTGGCGTGCCGCGCAAGCAGCTGGTGGGCTTCACCCGCCAGCTCAGCACGCTTCAGGACGCTGGCCTGCCCATCCTGCGCAGCCTGCAGATTCTCGAAGAACAACAGAAGCCCGGCTTGCTGAAGGCCATCATTGGTGGCGTTGCCGACGAGGTCGAAGGCGGTGGCACGCTTTCGGACGCCATGAGCAAGTTCCCCAAGGCGTTCGACAAGCTCTACGTCAACATGATCAACGCCGGCGAGCTGGGCGGCGTGCTCGACCTTATCCTGAACCGCTTGGCCGACTTCATGGAAAAGGCCGCCAAGCTGAAGAAGAAGGTCGTCGGTGCCATGATCTACCCTGCGGTCGTCATCGGCATTGCCGTCGCGATCGTGTCGATGATCATGATCTTCGTTATCCCCAAGTTCGAGCAGATCTTCCTGGACTTCAAGGTTGAGCTGCCTGGCATCACCAAGGCGCTGCTGGCCGTAAGCCGTTGGTTCGCCAACGATTACGGCTGGGCGTACGTGCTGTTTTCGCCCATTATCATCATGGTCTCGCTGCGACTGATCCGCATGAGCGAGGGCGGCAAGTACGCCACCGACCTCACGCTGATCAAGATCCCGATTCTGGGCTCGATCGTCTCCAAGAGCAGCATCGCCCGCTTCACCCGCACGCTGGGCACGCTCATTAGCGCCGGCGTGCCGATTCTGGACGCCATCAACATCACCAAGGAAACCAGCGGCAACGAGGTCTACAGCCGGGCGCTGGGCAAGGTGCACGATGCCATCCGCGAAGGTGAAAGCATGGCCGACCCGCTGCGCGCCACCAAGGTCTGCGACGCCATCGTGGTCAACATGATCGACGTCGGCGAGGAAACCGGCGACCTGGACAAGATGCTGATGAAGGTCGCCGACAACTACGACAGCGACGTCGACGTGCTGGTGGGCTCGCTGATCAGCATTCTGGAACCGGTGATGGTCGTGGTGCTCGGCGTAATCGTCGGCTTCATCGTCATCGCGCTGTTCGCACCCATGATCACCCTGATCCAGACCGTGTCGGGCAGCTAACGAAACCGCCGTTGCCGACACGCGTTGCCGGGGTGTGTCGCACGTAACAAGTTTGAAATCAACCGCTTGCGGTTGGGCTTCCTCATCGATTGCTTTAACAATCGAGTGCTAAGGAAGCCTGCCCGCAGCGGGGGCGGGAAGGGTATCATTGATGCCACAAAGCCTGGCCCCAACGCATCGGATTTGAAGAGGAGGAGCATGAACCTGTCGCCCATTCCAACTGCCCGGCCCACGGGCCGCGGGTTCTCGCTGGTCGAACTGCTGGTGGTCATCGGCATCATCGGCGTGCTGATCGCGATCCTCGTGCCGACCGTCAGCCGCGTCCGCGCTTCTGCCAACGCCGCCAACAGCCAGCAGGTCCTTTCGACACTGGCGAGCGCGATCGAGCGCTATCATGCGGATTTCCGAGCCTATCCGGGTGTATTCTCGAACGACACGATCGCTGACAGGGGTGCCAAGTTCCTCATCCCACCAGCAACCCTGCCGTTGGGGCCAGCGGCATTGCAGGATGGCAATATCACCCAGTCTGAAAACCTGGTGTTGTCGCTTGTAGGCGGTCTCCAATACATACGCACTGCACCCGTCCGCTTCGAGTATGACGCGGCCTACCTGGGAAGGGGAACACCTTCTCTGGGCGCGCGTGAAAAGCTTTTTCCTGCCTATATCGAGGCGAGTGCGGAACGACTTAGCGTCGGGGAACTGGCCGGACCTATCGGGATCGGCAATACAACTGATCCCGTTGATTCAGCGATCCCCGAGTTCCTGGATGGCTTTGGTGGTGATCCGTTGCCGGTTATTTACATCCGTGCACGGGCGGGGGCGCAAGGAGTCGTTGATCCGACTGGTACGCTCCAGTACGACATTCGCGAGTTTGGTTACTACGGCATTGACATTGTCGGCTTCGAAGCCGACTTCCCGGAAGACCCCGACCATACCCCTCCGTGGTGGGCCGCGGGCGTCGAAGCGTACTTTATCAATCCCAAACTCACGACCGGCCCAGCACTCACCGTTGCAACACTCAACCAGCACGTGGCCGTCCAGAAGGACACCTACGTCCTCATCAGCGCAGGTAAGGATCGGAAATACGGCACGAAGGACGACATCTGCAACTTCAGCCCAGTCAAGTGAGCCACACCATGACCAGCCAACGCCGCACGGCCTTCACGTTGATCGAGCTGCTCGTCGTCATCGGCATCGTGGTGCTGCTGTTGGGCATCCTGATCCCAACCGTCAACCGCTCGCTCAAGAAGGGCCGCGAGACGCGCATCGCAGCCGATTTCCAGACAATTTCCGTGGCTTTGGACGCATATCGGGCTGATTTTGGTGATTTTCCGCGACCGCAATATGCGGCAGGCCTTTCCAACAGCGCTCAGCGCCCCAATCCTCCCACCGGTGCCCAGATCCTCTGCCGCGCGTTGATTGGCCCGTTCGTGGCCGATGAAACGCCGAATCCCGCGGCCACTGTCGTGCCCCTTCAGGACGGTGCCGACGGTCCTGGCTTTCGCCTGCGCGCCCAAGGCAAGGTCTGGGGGCCGTACATTAAGGACGGCTCGATTTCCCTCTCTGAACCGCTCGACGGTTCGGTCACCTTCCTCGACATCAACGGCAACCCGATCCTGTACGTCGTGAAGACCAATTCCCAGAGCTTGGCCAATCCTGCCGGCGGTTACATCGCTGTAAACCGCTACACCCCGGCGACGGCCAACGTTCAGCCGCAGTACAACTATTTCGACACACGGGCACAAGGTGGAGCAACGGATATCAGCCTGTTCGCACACGAAGCTGACGCGACAAAATTCGTTGGTAAGCCATTGGCCCGCTTCACCGGGATGATGGGCGACTTGGACCACAGCGGCGGTATCGACGCTGCCGGTGAATCGGCCAAGGCGACCGGTCCGTTCATCCTTTGGAGCGCGGGTGACGATGGGCTCTTCGGCCCGATCATCAAAGACACCGCAGCCTCTTCGCCTACTACCGCAGAAGTGGCCAACTGCGACGACGTCACCAACTTCTCACGTTAAACTTCGCGCAATCGGTTCAGCCACGCTCCAGACGATCAATGGTAACGCGACGTGACCGCTGCCCGTTCTACGCTGCGACATCCGCCGGCCGCGTGCGCGTTCGCCGTTCGGCATTTACGCTCGTCGAGATGCTCGTCGTCGTCTGCGTGCTGATCATCGTCCTGGGCCTCATGGTCAACCTGGCCCGCAGCGTGCGCGTCGGTTACGCCACCGACATCACCAAGGACATCCTCCGCAAGCTCGACGACGCCGTCACGCAATACCAGCAGCGCACCGGCCAGCTGCCCGACGTGCCGCCGCTTATCCCTGCCAGCGGGCCGATCGACGAGAACCGCCTTCGCCAGAATGCCATCGGCAACAACAAGCAAATCGTGCTGGCGTTGCTCGGGACCGATCTGCCCATGACCGTCATTAACGACCAGCCCGCCACGATTTACAACAAGGGCCAGCTGCGCGATCCGTGGGGCACGCCCATCGTCTACATGCCGCGGTTCGACCCGCAGATCGGCATGGCGCTGCGCGACCGCCCGTTCTTCGTCTCGGCCGGCCCGGACATGAAGTTCCTCACGCTCGAGGACAACTTCTACAGCTACGAGGGCATCATTGCGCCCGAACCGGTAGACCCCTCAACCCGCCCAGCTTCACCCGTCTTGGAGCAATGAAATGGCGTTTGGGCTGTCCGATCGCGGTGGACATCGCGAATAGTGTCTGTAGCGGACGATCGGCCGATTCCCCCAAGGCTAGCGAGGAGAACGCAGTGAAGATAAGCCGACGCGGTTTTACCATGGTCGAGATCCTCGTCGCGCTGGTGATCATCTCGATCTTGGCCGCCATGCTCGTCGTCGGCATGCGCCGCCTGAACGAAAGTTCGAAAACCCGCGCGGCACGCGTCACCCTGAATAATGCGAAGTCGATGCTGGCCGAGTATGAACGTAAAAATAAGCTGACTGGCTTCAGCGGCTCAATTGCTGCCCCCGGCGACGTGAACGAAGACGCTGCCACCGGCGCTCGCAACGGGCCGCAGGTGTCGTTCACGCGCAGTTTCTTCGCGCTGCTGACGGCCATGCCGGAGAACAAGGCGGCGCTCGCTCAACTCAGTTCCGACCAGATCATGGCAGGCGGCCCGCCCCCGAGCACGCCAACGGCAACCAATTGGGCCGCCGGCAGCTCCTACGTCGCGTTCCAGAACCGGGTGCATCACCCGACCTCTAGCAGCCCGGTTTACATCTGCATTCGCGACCATTCCTCGACCACAGCAGATGCCCCCGGCCAACCAAACGCCCCATGGATTGTGGAAAACACCACGACGCCGATCCTGCTCGACGCTTGGAACAACCCCATCATCTTCGTGCCTCCCGGCGGGCTTGAGGGCGTGTGGACGAAAGAGACGCTAACCACGCCCAATCCCGTGCGGGCTCCGAATAACCGCCCGTTCTTCGCCTCGGCCGGTCCCGATGGCATCTTCGGTCGCATGCCCGGCCCCGACGGTGTGTTTGGTCGCACGGCAGGGACAGACGGCGTCCTAGGCACCCCCGACGATGTCACCGACGACATCAACGGCGGCGACGACAACCTTTACTCCTTCGAGAATTAACCGATGAGCCAGTGCCGCACGCCATCTGCCGAATGCCCAACGCCGACGGGTGACCGCGAGTCGCGCCGAGACCGGCGCAGCGCGCACGGTCTCTCGCTCGTTCGATGGGCACCTAGCCCACGGCACTTGCGAGTCGCGGTTCGCCGCGCCGGCTTCACGCTGACCGAACTGCTGGTCGTCATCACGCTGATCGTCCTCCTGATCGTGCTGGCGCTGCCGGCGTTCAACTTCATCACCGGGTCGCGCAGCGTCGACGCCGCCCAGAACGTCGTGGGCGCCATGCTCGGCCGCGCCCGCAGCGAGGCGATCAACCAGCAGCGTTCGATGGGCGTCGCGTTCTGGTTCGATCGCACCAACGAACGCACCGCCATGGCGATCGTCATGGGTGGCGACGCCACCAGCGGCGAGGACGAATACAACGCCTGGACCACCACCGCTGCAGCCGGCACCCCGGTCACCTATCGCTTCGGCGACATCGTCTACTACGCCGGTTGGGACACGGGCAACGCCGGCGGCGGGCTGGGCAACTCGCCCGACGAGGCGGCCGTCGGCAACGCGCCCGACCCGGCCACCGGCGCGGCACGGGCGGTCGATCGCAAGTTCGTTACGAAACGATACCGCTGCATCGTCGAAGCCGGCATCCCCAGCAGCTTGACTACCAATCGTCCACCCGACCCCGACAGCGTCAGTGGCGTTAATTCGTTCTGGGGTGAACTGCCACCCACCACGCTCGAAGTGTTCGATGCCGATGTGGAATACCTGCAGCCCGGCGTGGGCCTGCAACTGGTAAACGACGTTCAGGGCGAGCCCAACAACAACGATCAATTCCTCCGCACCGGCGTCATCATGTTCGACGCCTACGGGCAACTCAGCACCAACGCCTACTCGATCGAAACCGCGACGCCGTTGGCCCTGCTGATGGACGCCAGCGGCATCGTGACGCCCGTCGGCACGTTGCCTGACCTGCGCACACACACCGCGATGATGCTCTACGAGCGCGAGCCGTTCCTGAACGCGCCTGGCACAGAAGAGGACGTACGCTTCGAGATCGGCACGTATGGCACGGCGACCTTCGCGACCGAGCGCGATGATGAGGAAAACTGGATCGCCAACAATGGCCTGTTGCTGCTGGTCAACCGTTACAACGGCACCCTGGTTCGGAGCGAATAGCCCATGACGACCTTTATGCCAAATTTATCGGTTCGCCGCGGCTTCAGCTTCGTGGAGGTGATGTTCGCCGTCATGGTGCTGGGCGTCGGCTTCATCATGATCGCCGCCGTCTTCCCCGTTGCGATTCGCCAGGCCCAAGGTACTGTCGAAGAAACGACCGCGGCGCGCGTGCTGGAAAACGCGGCGGCCACACTACCGAACCTCATAACCGTAAATAACGCGAACCCGTTGGACCTGCTAACGGATAGCTTCAATTACACCGGCGCTCTCAGTGCCGCCGGCGCGTACTACGCCCCGCGTGATCCACGTCAGCCTGCCGCACTTGGGACCACACTGTGGGATCGCACCAAGGGCAGCTTCATCGATTCGGCCGATCCAAGGTTCGCTTGGACGTTCTTCTATCGTCGCGATCAGGAGTTGTTGCCGAAGGCGCCGCATGTGATTTACGGGGTCTCCACCATCCGCAACCGGCCCACGTTCGACGCCCAGGATCTGCTGCGGTTCGATAGCACCGCGGCCACGCCAACGCCAGACGACGCGGATGAAGAGCAACCTTGGGCCACGCTGCAACCAAAGCTCATCCGCGTGATTCTGGTCAACCGCGCCGACGGTCCAGACACCGTTGAAGTGCTGCCCGCAGTCCGCACGGCACCAACGCCTGTCCTGAATTTGACCAGGGTCGGGGGTGGAAACGTCCCCGTGGATGAGGTTCCCGACTACACGCCCGCCGTCGGCGAGGGCACGCTGATCATCGTGTCGGATGACAATGTGGCCGCCCCGTATGACGGCGCACCTTTCGACCCGACATCGCCTTACCTGCCCGGCACCCTCAACGGCCGTTCGTACCGCGTCGTCGGGCGCTCGTCGACCCCTGCGAGCGTCGGCGGGACGGTGTGGGACCTGGCGCCCGGAAGCGATCTGGCCAGCGACAAGGAAAACCTCCCCCCAGATCCTGCCGATCGCGACGCCCCCGCTGATGCTCCGCGATCGGCCATCGCCTTCATACTCGGACGCGGTTACGCGAATGTGGTGAGGCCCGATCCGAATAACAACGGCTTGGAGAAAGAAGAATTCGACGGTCGCGTGCTGGACGTCGCGGTCCGTGTCGGGGGGAGCCTTTAATGCGTAATACAATGTCCCATCGATACGCCCGCGGCTTCACGCTGACCGAACTCCTGATCTCGATCGCGATCGCGTTGATCCTGATCCTGGGCATCGCCACGGTCTTCCGCCTCACCGGCGAGACGATCGGCGCCGGCATGGCCCTGTCCGCCTCTACCCGCGACCAACGTGCGGCACAGACCGTGTTCGCCACCGACTTCGGTGGGCTGGCGAACACCAATCCCGGCATTGCGATCTGGTCCGGCACGACCCTGGGTTATCTTGACCCAGCCACCCGCGATCAAGATCCGCTCCGCGACAGCCAGCCTTCCGCGAACCGCACCCGGTTCCGCACCGACCGGCTCGGCATGTTCGTTACAGGCGAGTTCCACCGGCAAAGCGGCAATGACAACTACCTCACGTCCGACGTGACCGCCGACCAAGCATACGTGTGGTACGGCCACCTGCTGCTGCCGGATAACGGCGGCGCGTTCTTCTACAACGGCAACGCCAATCAGCCAATCTTGCCGGGGTCGATCAATCCGAACGCCGGCTCCACATTCTCCACGAATCCAAACAACTACTTCGCTCGCCAGTGGACGCTCGGACGCGTGGCGCTGTTGATGAAGACGAAGGATGCGTCGGGTCAGATCTTGGACAAGGCGGGTACGCCGCAATACTTCATTGACGACGACAATAGCACGACGAACGACATGCGACCGTTCATGTACAACTCGCCTGCCACGAACGACCCCGCAACGGCTAAGCCTCGTGTCCAAGAATCTCGGTATGATTTGGTGGGTCTAAACGGCACCTCGACCGATACGTTCGCTCGCGTGGCGTCTAAGCTGGTAGGTACGTGGTGGAACTTCCTCGACTACCCGTTCCAAGCGGATCCGTACCCACAGCGACCACTGACGTCCGCGGGTGCGGCGAAGACCGCCCCGCTCTTCTTGCCAGGAGCGTCCGACTTCATTACCGAGTTTGCGGGCGATTACGTGACGCAGGTTTCGACAGGCACAGACATGGGTGACGTGTCGGCCCCTCTTCCTGATGGTGTAATCGACTTCGCGGTTGAGAAGTTCGACCCTTCAGATGACGCGACTTGGATTAAGCAGGTGCGATACTACGGGTTTCCTCGCGATGTGAATGGCGATGGCCTGATCGATGGCGACCGGGACGTTATACCGTTCAAGTGGTTCGTCTCCGCTGCTACGTTCGAAAAGAACGAAGGCACCTCCACGGAATTCGATGATAAGCCGGCCAGCTTCCCCGGGACTCCGCTGGCAGTGACTCATCCGAGCGCCGCTACCAACCGGCAGTACGTGACGGCCTGGACCAGCGCCGATGCCCCAACGATTTGGCCGAAGCTGATCCGCGTCACCTACACGATGCAGGACGCGCAGGGGCGGCTGCGGAACCCGCAGCCGGTCGAGATGATCTTCAAGGTTAACTAACGCGAGACGTGTCATGACTTTCCCCTTCCATCGCATTGCCACCGACATTGCCGCCTCGCCGTCGCGGCCGCGCCGCGCGCCGGGGCGCGGCCGCCGCGGTTCGATTTTGATCATGGTGGTCGCCGTGCTCGTGCTGCTGGCGATCATGGGGACGGCGTTCATCTCGACGACGCGCCTCGACCGCCAGAACGCCGCGCTGGGCGATGGCCAGCCCCCGATCGACACCGTCGCCCAGTTTGCCCAAGACGCGATCGTCGGCGACCTGTTCGGCACCGGCTACCGCGCCCCCAACGACCCCGCCTACGAACACTTCGACGGCCCAATGATGGACCCCATCACCGGCGAGTCGAAGGACAAGTGGCTGGCCACCCGCCTGCCGGAACTGCTCGACATCGACCTGGACGCCGATGGCGCGATTACCCCTGCCAACGACCTGATCGGCGTTCCCGCCTGGCGGTTCGCCAGCGACGTCGGCCAATCGTTTGAGGACGTCGAGAAGGGCCAGGTGATGACGTTCGACGTCGCCCAGCGCTACGCCTTCATCCCCACCGCCAAATCCGTCGTCTACGGCACCGACACGCAATCCAAGGAATATCCCGCCTTTCGCGTCGTGCGTTTCGACCCCATCTTAGCCACGTGGCGCGGCGTCGTGTTCGACGCGACGGCCGCCGTCGGCGCCCGCTGGCCCTTCGCGACCACGGCGTTCTGGAACAGCAACGCCGCCAAGTACCTCGCCGGCGACGCCGACGGCGACGGCATCGCCGACTCGCTGCTGTTCCGCGTGCCCGGCCCGACCGCCAACGGCAAGACCTACTACGGCGCCCTCCGCATCATCGACAACGGCTCGGCCGTGAACGTGAATACCGCGTGGAGCAACGTTACCGACTTCGGCACCACGATCGCCCAGCGGCGCAACGCGTTCGGTGGCACCATCACGGCGCCGCCGGCGACGCTCGGGTTCTTCCCGTCGCACGTCGGGCTGATGCAGATGCTCGCGGGTTACGATTCTGCCAACGACACGTCGAACGAGATGCAAGCGCTGACGCCGTACCGCTTCGGCGACGGCAACGGCGGCGACGACGACAACGCGTCGCTGGTCCCCGCGGGCGGACCGAATCCGCCCGAGACGGCATCGCCCCGCGCCGACTTCGTGTACGGCACGCAGGGGGAGGCCTTCTTCTTCCAGTCGATCGCGCGCACGCTCAACCCCAGTTACAACACCATCAGCACCGATCAGTACGCGCCGCTGGATGTGAAGCTGAACACCGCTGCGCTCGCCTACCGTTTCACGTTGATCGACCCCACGAAGAACGCCGACCCGCCGAACGCCACGGGCTATCCGCCGACCGGTGTCACCTTCCCGTTCCAGGCAGCGCCCTCCGAGGTCGAGAAGTACTTGGGGCCCTCGGTCTACGCGACGGCGCTGAACCACGTTGGCGAGGACGTGCTTAACGCGTTCACGATCTACCCGGCCAACGGCGTCTCCAACTGGTACGACTGGAACTTCAACGTCGCCGGCGCAGCGGTCTTCAACGAGTACGACCAGACGCCGTTGACGAACGACTCCTACGCGTCTCCCTACGAGCTCACCACGCCGCGGCTGATTCGTTCGATCCGTTCGCTGTTGACGGCGAGCAATCCCGTGTCGAACTATGTGGCATCGGCCAACCCGACCGCAGTGCCGCATCCGTCGATGCTGCCGTACGTGGCGCCGGCCGTTTGGAATGGTGCCGCCACCTATACGCCCGGCAACTTCGTCACCCAAACGATCGGCGGCGTCACCCGGGTGTTCCGCCGCCTCGAAACCGCCACAGGTAACCCGACGCCGACCGAGTTCACCCTGACGGGATCGCCCTTAGCTCCGACCGCTGCGTCCACCGCTTGGTCACGCGAGTCGTGGACGGAGACGCCCGCGAAGACCAGTCTGAACATCGCCGGCTTCGGCGAGCTGTTCCGCTCGTTCTGGCAAGTGATGAGTGGCACGACCGTCGGCACAACACCGTTCGATGCGTACATCGATGAGCGGCTCCGCGTTGCGCCGACCGATGCCACGTTGTGGCTACCCCCTTCTACGCCGACGTCCCCAGGTACGCTGAACGACCCTTATGTCGGCAACAAGTTCGCCGCCTTGACGCCGTTCACCGCCGATACCGTGCAGGACGTCTCGACGCCGCCGGCCTATCCGTCGTACCAACACCCTGCGCGCATGTTCCGCTCGTCAATACGTGCCTTGCCGCTGGATACCACCGGCGGATTTGACGGCACGTCCCCAAGGTTCACATCGCAGATGCAGATGTACCTGCGTGCCGCGATTGCCGCAGTGAACGCCGAGGATCTGCGCGACAGCGATGACAGTATCACCTATCGTGATGTGCCGCTGATAATGACCAGCAGTGCCGGAAATACGAACGTTACCGCCCGCGTCTATGGTCACGAGCGTCAGCCGTACATTACTGAAGTGTACGTGAACACCGATAACGTCCGAATCCGGCCATCCGCAGCTGGCCCCAATCCGGCCGGATATATTGCGATCGAGCTCTATAATCCTCACGACAAGGCGATTGACATTAGTAACTGCCGAATTGCCTCTGTACTGCGAGCAAATGATACGTCCTACACGACGAATCTAGTCACCATGACGAACGTCGTACTCGACTTGACTGCCGCCGTTTCGAACATCGCCACTCCCAGTTTCGGACCAGGCGTTGTCATTCCCCCACGTGGTTACGTCGTGCTGGAGAACTACAACGCGGTCGGCCCGGCGGCAGGAAACGACGCGTTGGCTCGTCCCGCAACTACAGGGTTGCCCGTAACAGGTGTCGTCCCGACGACTGTTGCACCGACCGATCCGGACGCGAAAAACTACGTCTACGTGAGCGGGCTAGAAGGGGTTATCGGTGTCGGTTCCGCGATGCTTAGCCAGGAGATGGTTATATTGCGAGGTCCTGACGCGGCGACTGTAACCTCAACGATTGATCCAGCAGAAACAATGGTTCAGTACCTTCCGGTTGCCTCTACGGTTAACGACGATGAGCTAGTGCCATTAGACCAGTTTGACTTCACGGGTTTGGCCGGAATGAATGGTACGGTTACGACGGCCACGGCTTGGCACTACGCCCGGGAAAGCGTGACCGTCGGCCGAGGGTGGCGCTTCGTCTATCCTGGTAGGTATAACGCGGGCACAGCTTTCGACGACACCACGCCCACTGCGCGACATCAAGGTGTGAATGTCACGACACCTTGGACACCTAACGCAGCCGGTGGTAATGGAGCCGATTTGCCACCCACGGACGATCCGTGGGACTCAACGGTTGGCGGGACCCCACCGATCGCACCTCCGATTACATTGAACGATGTTCTGCTGACACCGCTCACTGCGGCCGCGTCCTATCCCGTAACCTTCCCCATCCCGTTACCAGGGAACGAGGCTACGGGAATGCAGGCGCTGCGGGATCCGGCTGTTCCGAACCGATTCCCGTTCGGTGGCTTTGCCCGCGTGGGGGACGTGTTGAACGTGCCGTTCATCGGGGCGTACCGCGTTGATGTGCCCACACCGCTGGGGGGCGTCGACCCCACGCCGAACACGTTCTACGAGCTCAACTCCATCACCATGGACGCCGCGATGGCGGAGGACACCGATACCGAGACCGACCCGACGCTCACGCCGCCGGTGGTGCCGGCGTGGACCGACACAACGGCCTATCGCGCGGGTGACCGCGTAGCTCAAGCGGGGCAATACTACGTTGCCATCTTCCCTCATACGTCGGCGGTCGCTAATCAGCCATCGTTGACGAACTCGGCGCCCACCGCCGGCACGTTCTGGCAGCGCGATCCGGGGCCGACCGCGTTCGCCGAGAACGTCGGGCGGTTCGTGCCGGTCGTCATGGGCGCGCGCAACGACCTGTCGACCACCGATGGCGGGACGCTTCGCTACGGGTGGGCCACGGACATCTTCGATTACTTCACCGCCATTCAGAACCCGCAGGACGACTACCTGCCCAACGTGCTGCCGCGCAACTACCGCTATCAGACCGCCACCGGGTTCACCTACTATCCTGATCCTCCGGCACCGGTCGCCAGCAAGGAGGGCGTCGGGGCCAACACTGTGAACGCGCCATCCGAAGTCGATGCGCCCATCGAAGGCTTGGTGAACGTCAATACGGCCCCGCTGCGCGTGTTGTCGCAGTTGCCCTGGACGGATAGCCAAGCCATCAACCGCAACATCGCACAGTCGATCGTCGACTATCGCCAGAGTCACGGCTACACGCCGTTCCGCAGCCTGTATGACTTGGCCCGTGTTCCATACACCGGCGTTCCACTGGCACCCGTGGGCACCACCCTCGGGGAGATGTGGGCGTTTTCCAGAACTCCGCCGGCGGTGTCGGTCGAGACGACCGATGCATTACCCGTCGATGGTGACATAACCGCAGACGTAGCGCTTGGCGATGGTGCTGTGGATACGTACAAGGAACGCCTGCTGACGCTCGTGAAGGTCAGCAACCTCATCACCACCCGGTCGGACAGCTACACCGTGTACGGCCTCGTGCAGGGATGGGAGAACGCCGGCACCGCCACGCCGGTGATGGTCAGGCAGCTCCGGACGGCGTTCACCGCCGACCGGTCGGCGGTCACGGGGTTGAACCGGGAACCCAACCTTGTGGAGATCCCGGTGAAGTGACTTGTTCGTCGATGTCTCGCATTGCTACTGCTGAACGCGGCCCCTGACCTCACCGTCAGGGGCCGCTTTTCGTTTGTCGCTACGATAACCCGAGAGGGATCGCGATCGGCGACGGCGCCGCGGAGCAGGCGAAACCTCGCGACTTGGTCGGCCGCGAGTCGCGAAGGCCGGGGGAGGCCGCGCGCATGGGGCGGGGCGCGGGGGAGTTGGCCGTGAGGACCGACCGATGCGTTGCCGCGGAGGGCCATTGAATTACGGCCTTGGGCGAGTGGGCCGGGCGTCGCGGCCGATCGATGGGGGAGGGGGAGGGGGAGGGGGAGGGGTGTGTGGCGGGTGGCGGCGCGTCGCTTCGGAGTCTTGGCCGATTGACTTCGGTGCGCAGCCGATTGGTTGCGCCTCATAACCAATTGATTGCGGTGCGCGGCC
The DNA here is from genome assembly GCA_035998445.1 of Tepidisphaeraceae bacterium. Taxonomy (NCBI): domain Bacteria; kingdom Pseudomonadati; phylum Planctomycetota; class Phycisphaerae; order Tepidisphaerales; family Tepidisphaeraceae; species Tepidisphaeraceae bacterium. The sequence continues at coordinate 62,656 of DASYHQ010000051.1, forward strand.
AATTGGTTGCGCGTCATAACCAATTGATTGCGGTGCGCGGCCAATTGGTTGCGCGTCGTAACCAATTGATTGCGGTGCGCGGCCAATTGGTTGCGCGTCGTAACCAATTGATTGCGGTGCGCGGCCGATTGGTTGCGCGTCATAACCAATTGATTGCGGTGCGCGGCCAATTGGTTGCGCGTCGTAACCAATTGATTGCGGTGCGCGGCCAATTGGTTGCGGGTCATAAGCAATTGCTTGAGGAGCGGAATCAATTGGTTGCGCGGCGAAATCAATGGCTCGAGAGTCATAATTAATTGACCGAGTACGCTTGTCCGTTCGCCGCGGCGCGGGCGGACAGGAGGGGACGGGTGGGCCCGTGGCACGAGCGGCGATATTCTCGGACGCGGGGGAAACGGGGGACGGGGAGGGGAACGGCCAGCGTATCGGGGAGACACGACGACTGTCCGGAGCATGACCGCGACAAGTGGCCGGCGGGCAAGGGGAGGAACGGTCTCACCCGTCGGTCTGTCCCGTTCTGTCGGGGCGACAATCGTGTCGCCCGCTTCGCGTGGCCATGAAGGTTCCACCGTCGGCGTGAGGTCGAGCGCGGCAGATTTCGTCTCGACACAAGGGGGTTGAGGCCGAGGCGGAGGATGACGACGTCAATCGTCGGCTTTGGCGGCGTCGACCGCCACGCCGGGCGTGCGCTTGTACTTCGGCGATCGCGGGCGCATTCGCGGGCACTTCGGCCCGAACCCAGCCAACAAGAACGGCAACGGCCTGCCGACTGGGGTGCATGGCGTGATCATCGCGTTCGCCGGGACGACCGCGGGCGTGGGAACCGCTGGCGGCGCGCCCACCGGGGCCGAGGCGTGGCTGCGCCTGCCGAAACGGTCTGGCAGTCCGTTTGTGCACGAGGTAGAGACGGCCGCGCCGCGCACGTTCGCGTATCGCTGCCGGTACGTGAACCGCAAGGGGGAGCTTGGCCCGTGGTCGGCCCCGGTGGTGGGGACGGTGACGCCGTAGGCGATCGACGGGGTGGGGAGAAGGCGTCGCGGGCGGGCCGTGGCAGATCTGAAGAGGGGTTTGAACGCAAGACGCGAAGGACGCAGTGGGAAGAAGCGCCGAGAAGAGGAGGATGCTGGATCGCTCTTTAGGACGTGTGGAACCTGTGGGTGGGCTCGCGACGGGGCGACATTGGCGTGCTCGGCGTCTTGCGGTCAACGCGGCTGATGTTCAGCGGCGACGGCGGGGGCTGGCGGTGTGGCTGGCGGTGCGGATGAGCAGGGCGTCGACCGCGAAGGCGAGGCCGACGCCGGCGGTGTAGCAGAGCAGGTCGGTGGCGAGGAAGCCTTGGCCGAGGACGAGGCCGCCGAGGGTGGTGTGGCGAAGGTCGGTCAGCCAGGGGCGGTGGTAGAGCTGCGAGAACTCGATCGCGAAGCTGAAGGCCAGCGCCGCGGTGGCCCGAAACCACGGCGGGCGATGGGGAAACAGCAGCGAAAGGCCGAAGAAGACCATCGCCGCCCAGAGCGTGTCGCCGGCGTACTGGCTCAGGAACGGCGGCAGTGCGCCGCCGTAACGGCGGGAGGCCAGGCCGAGGATGATCGTCGCGACGCACGCGGCCGCATAGGTGGCGCGGCGGCGCCAGGTGGAGCGAGAGGACGGGCGCGTCGCGGGGAGGTTCACGGCCACATCGTAACCGCGAACGACGGCGATGCGTCTACGAGGCCAGGTGAAGGTGTCTTCGAACTGCGGAGCGCCCACGAATGATCACGAAGGCGTACGGTGCACGATGCGTTGCTCTTATTCGTGTCCCTTCGTGCTCATTCGTGGGCCGTCTTCATTCGATGGCGGTGGTCAGGGGGGACATCTGAGCACTCACGTCGCACGCGCGTACTTCGAGCGGTGTCGATTTACGTCTTCGCGTCCGCTCCGCCCATGACCGTGGTCGAAGCGGAAGAGGTTGTTGTGGCCGCAGATGAGGTTGTGCGGATAGTGACTTGTTCTGATCTTCGTCCTGCTGGTGGTCATGGGCGGGACGCCCATGCTACGGGCGGCGCGAACGCGTTGTTGCCCGACATCACATCATTGGATACGCGATCAATGTGAATGTGCATCGCAGGTGCCTGATACGGAAAGCAAAAGGCGTCGGACTTGTGTCCGACGCCTTTGCCATCTAAGCGATCTGCGACTCGTCCACATGACGGCCGCGGCGAAGGGTTAGTCCTTCACGACGACCGTGCTCTTGGTCTCGACGAACATGTCGAAGACCTGGGCGACGTTTTCGTTGACGAGGCGGATGCAGCCGAGGCTGGCCATCTTGCCGATGCTGTCGGGCTCGATGGTGCCGTGGATGCCGTAGCTTTCCTTGCCGACGGCGTGGCCGTCGATGCCGACGAGGCCCAGCCAGTATTCGCCGAGCGGGTTTTGCGGATCGTCGGCCTGGACGATGCGGTCGCCCTCCTCGCGGGGGTTGTAGTAGGTGGGGTTCTTCAGCTTGCTCTCGGGCTTCACCATCCAGGTGCCCAAGGGCGTGCTGTCGTCCTTACCGAGACCCACGGGGAAGGTGGTGACGTACATGCTGCCCGGGCCGCCGGGGGCGCCCAGGTACAGGTCGAGCGTGAAGCCGCTCTTGCTGACGATGCCGTGGAAGGGACCCTTCAGCAGCTTCAGGGTTTGGCCCGCGCGGAGCTTGCGGGGGTCGGTCATGCCGTTGATGCGGCAGAGCAGTTCCCACGTCACGCTGTGGGTGTTGGCGATCTTCTGCAGGCGGTCGCCACTCTGCACGACGTAGGTGCCGGCCCAGGTGTCGTCTGTGAACTTGCGTGGCGAGAAGACGATCGTCTTGTTCAGCTCGGCGATCGCGGCCTTGGCGATGCGCTCGTCGGCGGGCGACAGGCGGCCGTTGATAAGGGCGGCGTTGTAGTCGTTGCGGGCGGCCAGCAGTTGGCCGGCGTCGGCCTTGGTCTTCGCCTGCGTCAGCGTCGGCACGTTCGTCGCCGCTGGGGCAGCGGCGCCGGCAGGACGCGTGGTGGACGCGTTCAGCGCTAGCGCGGGCCTGGCGGCTTCGCTGACGGTGGGTTTGGTCGTTGGGTTGGCCGCGATCGGATTTGCGCTGGCGGCGAACGTGGTGATGCCCGCGGGCGTCAGCGGCTGGGTTGGCCGTTGAGCGGCGGGCTTGGCGGGTTCGTTCGCCTTCACGACCACGGGCGTCGCGTTGGACGCCGCTGGGCTGGCCATGGGCGCGGGCGCAGCGGTCGTGTCCGCCTCGGCGGCGACGGCGTCGCTCGGGCCCGAGCGGTTGAAGTAAACGATGGAACCAGCAACGATCGTGCAGGCCAGAACGCCGATCAAAGCGCGGCTAACCCGCTTGCGGGACTTGCGACTCACGAGAACCTCCGTGTTCTCGATTTGCGATTTGCGATTGCCGACTTGCGATCGGAGAGCAAACGTCTCCGTTCAATCGCAAATCGCAACTCTCAAATCGAAAATCTTCAAGATTGGATGCAATTCGTAGCGAAACGACGAATCCCCTTATCGGTCACCAGCATACTCAGTGGGACGTCGTGTTCAAGGACGGGAAGCTGTTCGAGCACCTGCAATTCGAACGCAAGGCCACAGCTGACACCGCAAAAGTTTGGTTGGGCGAGGAAGCGATCGTAGAACCCCATGCCGCGACCAATGCGGTACCCGGTCGGCGAGAAGCCCAGGCCCGGCACCACGACGAGGTCGACGAAGTCGGCGGGAATCGGCTTGCCGCTCACCGGCTCGCGAACGCCAGGCCCGGTGGTGGTCAAACCGGTGGTGAGGCTGGTGATCTCGGTGGGCATCATGCGCTTCTGGTCCCAGGAGACCTTTGGCACGACGACGGTCTTGCCCGCCTGCCAGCAGCGCAGCGCGAGGTTGGCGGTGTCCAGTTCCTCGGGCATCGCCAGGTAGAGCATGACGACCTTGGCGGCCTGAAACTCGGGCGACGCCGACAGCAACGCACAGGCGGCGACGCTCTTGGCGTGCCGGTCGACGACCGAGTGGGCAGCCAACGCTGCCTTCAGCTCGCGACGGATGGCGGGTTTGCCGTTCACATCAGACATTACGTCGTTTCCTCACGCGTGGTTCCCGAAACGGCCGTCTTATTTTAGGTCGGACTAACTCCATCGTTAGCCCGAGCAGCCGTTGCTTGCGTGTGGAGGAGAAGTAGTCGCCGAACCGGGGGCGGTGGGTGGTGAAGCGTCACGAGGACGAGCGTCTTCGCGGCCCACTACCCACTGCACGGCTCTCTTTTCCTCCGCCATTGCGATACGCGTACTAACCCTTGCGTAACGCAACGCACAGTCGACGATAATATCATTCGGTCATTCGGCTGTGTCCGCAAGAGGATTCTCCCCCGGGTCGGGCGAATTTCGAGCTTTTAACCGGTTCATACGGGCGGCAATCTCGGCCTCAAACCCCCGATCGGTAGGGGTGTAATAAGTTCGCTCGACGCCGAGGTAGTCCTGATCGACGTAGCCCCCTTCGTGGTCGTGGGCGTACTGGTAGCCCTTACCGTGCCCGAGACGCTTCGATCCAGAATAGTGCCCGTCGCGCAAATGCTTGGGGACGGCCAGCGTGCGGCCCTCGCGCACGTCCTTCATGGCCGCCCAGATCGCCAGGGCGGATGCGTTGCTCTTGGGAGCGGTTGCCATGTAGATCGCGGCCTGGCCGAGGGTAAGCTGCGCTTCGGGCATGCCGATCTTCTCGCACACGTCGAACGCCGCCGCCGCGACGACCAATGCCTGCGGGTCGGCGTTGCCGATGTCCTCGCTGGCGAGGATTGCGATGCGCCGCGCGACGAACCGCGGGTCTTCCCCCGCTTCCAGCATGCGGGCGACCCAGTAGACGGCCGCGTCCGGGTCGCTGCCGCGCATGCTCTTGATGAACGCGCTGGCGGCGTCGTAATGCTCGTCGCCGGTGGAGTCGTAGACGATGGCCTTGCGCTGGACGGATTGCTCGGCGATGTCGAGGGTGATGTGGAGTAGAGAGGACGAGGCGTCAGGAGCATCGGAAGACGGGCTCACTGAAGTGAGCACCGCCGCCGGCGGATCGCCCGCTTGCGGGTTAGTCTTCTGGCGTTCGGTTGAGAGGACTGCGACCTCCAACGCCATGAGCGCCCGGCGCGCGTCGCCATCGCTGGTGACGGCCCAGTGGGTCAGGGCGTCGTCGTCGATGGTGATCGCCATCTTGCCGTAGCCACGTTCGTCGTCGGCGATCGCACGTTTGATGAGGGCTTTGATGTCCTCCTCACTAATCGGCGAGAACTGGAAGATCTGGCTGCGGCTGATCAGCGGACTGTTCACCGCGAAGAATGGGTTCTCGGTCGTCGCGCCAACCAGAATCACCAGGCCGGCTTCCACGTCGGGCAGCAAAATGTCCTGCTGGGCGCGGTTGAAGCGGTGGATTTCGTCCAAAAACAGCACGGTGCGCGTGCCGGTGTTGCCCAGGCGATCGCGGGCGGTGTCGAGGATTTGCCGCACCTCTTTCACGCCCACCGCGGCGGCGTTCACCTGTTCGAAGTGGCTCTTCGTATACCCCGCGATCAACGACGCCAGCGTCGTCTTCCCCGTGCCCGGCGGGCCGTAGAAAATGACGCTGGTAAGCCGGTCCGCTTCCAGCATCCGCCGGAGCAACTTCCCTTTGCCCAGGAAATGGCTCTGCCCGACAAACTCATCGAGGTTTCGCGGCCGCATGCGCACCGGCAGTGGGGCGACGCGGGTCATGTTTTTCTTACGAACGTCGCCGAAGAGGTCCATCCCTCGATTCTATCGCACCGCCGGTCGGTTTCTCACGCCCGTGCCCGGAATTCTGAACGGCGGCGCGTCGTGCCAATCTACCAGCCGTGCCTTACAATCCCATGCCCTATGGCAGCCACGATTATCGACGGTGTCGCGATCTCCAGCCGCATTAAAGAACAGGTGAAGGCCGGCGTCGTCGCCCTTGGCAAGCCGGTGAAGCTGACGGCCATCATCGTCGGCGCGACCTCTGCCGGTGAGCTTTACGCGCTGCGGCAGGGCGAAGCGTGTCGGGCCCTGGGCATCGAATATCAGCTGATCACCTTCGCGGCCGACGTGACGCAGAAGCACCTCAAACAGCAGATTCGCTTGCTGAACGTCGACCCGTCCGTCACCGGCATCATGATGCACCTGCCGCTGCCGGCCCATTTAGATGCGCCACGGCTGCAGTACGAGATCGACGTCGTGAAGGACGTGGAAGGCGTGAACCCGGCCAACATCGGTTACGTCACCTACGGCCATGTGGTGATCGCGCCCTGCACGGCGCTGGGTGTGATCGAACTGATCGAATCGACCGGCGTTGACCTGCGCGGCGCCGAAGCAGTCGTGGTGGGGGCCAGCCAGATCGTTGGTAAGCCGGTCGCGCTGCTGCTGACCGAGCGCATGGCGACCGTCACCACCTGTCACATCGCCACGCGCGATCTGAAGGCGCACACCCAGCGGGCCGACGTGCTGGTGGTGGCGGTGGGCAAGCCCGGTTTGATCACCGCCGACCACGTGCGCGACGGCGCGACCGTGATCGACGTCGGCATCAACCGCATCGCCCAGCCGGACGGCACCAAGAAGACCGTCGGCGACGTCGACTTCGACGCGGTGCGCGAGAAGGCCGCCTACCTCACCCCCGTCCCCGGTGGGGTCGGTCCGATGACCGTCGCCATGCTGGTGAAGAACACGCTGCGCTCGGCGGAGATCTTGTACGGCGTAACGAAAGGGTGATCACGTCTTCGGGCCAATAGCGAACCACGAAAACACAAAGAGTGTTGCGCCGATTGCGCGTGGATGGCGCAGCGCGAGCGTAAAGAAGGACAGTGCGCTCTTTGACAATTGAATAGGTGACGTGCGGTGCATCACGCAGCTCATCACGATCAGTCGATGGTGCAGAATGGTGCATAATGGTGCACGGAGTCGCGTTTGCGCTTACCCAGACCGCCGCGGTGAACCTTTGCCGTCTTCTTCGCGGTCCTTCGCGTCCGCCCTTCGCGAGATTCGCGTTCGCATTTTCAACGTAGAGGCGTAATAGAGACAGACAAGAACGGACCGATGCACTTGAGAAAGTGGCCCGTTACCGAGCCGTCATCCTGAGGTACTCCGAAGGATCTCCCCCCGTACTACGTCGCGAAGAGATCCTTCGGGGTACCTCAGGATGACGGTTGCTTCGTCAAATGCATGTGTCCGGACAAGAATGTCCGTCCCACCAAGAGAGGCAAAGGCCGAATACGGGGGAAGCCGGGGGGAGAGACAGGCAGGAATGCCCGTCCTACAGAAGAGGGGCCCGTGACGCGGCGCTACGGGGCGACGATGCCGTGGGTTGGTTTCCAGTTGCGGGCGTCGGCGGCGGGGTCGACGTCGCCGGCGTTGCCGAACTGTTGGCGGACGAGTTTGGCGTACAGGCCGCCGCGGGCGAGCAGGTCGACGTGGTTGCCGATCTCGACGATGTGGCCGGCCTCCAACACAACGATGCGGTCGGCGTTGCGCACCGTGCTGAGGCGGTGGGCGATGATCAAGCAGGTGCGGTCCTGCATCAGCCGTTCCAGCGCCTGCTGGACTAGCGATTCGCTCTGGCTGTCGAGCGCGCTGGTGGCCTCGTCGAGGATGAGGATGCGCGGGTCCTTTAGAATCGCCCGCGCGATGCTGACGCGCTGGCGCTGTCCACCCGATAGTGCCACGCCGCGCTCGCCCATGCGGCTGTCGTAGCCGTCGGGCAGGCGCTCGATGAACTCGTGGGCGTTGGCGGCGCGGGTGGCGGCGAGGATCTGCTCGTCGGTGGCGTCGGGCCGGCCGTAGGCGATGTTCTCGCGGATGCTGCCGGAGAAGAGGAAGCTGTCCTGCTGCACGATGCCGATCGCCTTGCGCAGCTTGCGCAGACGGTAGTCGCGCACGTCCAGCCCGTCGATCACCAGCCGGCCGGCCTTCACGTCGTACAGGCGCGGCAGCAGCGAGACGAGCGTCGTCTTGCCCGACCCGCTGGGCCCCACCAGCGCGATGCGCTCGCCCGGCGCCACGTTCAGCACGATGTTGGCCAGCACCGGGTGGTTGCGCGGCTTGGGGGGCGGCAAGTCGCGGGCAGTTTCCTCGAGTTGGATGCGCGTCTCGTCGCTGTCGTCGTCGTAGTCGAAGCTGACGTTCTCGAAGCGCACCTCGCCGCGCGAGGGGCTCACGCGCGGGGCGTCGGGTTTCTCGACGATCTTCGGCGTGATGTCGAAGACCTCGAACACGCGGTCGATCGCCGACAAGCTGGTCTGCCAGATCACGTTGATCTCGGCGAACCGCCGCACGGGCAGGTACATGACGGCGAGGTAACCGAGGAACTTCACCACCTCGCCAGCGGTGATCTCACCGGTGATCGCCAGCCAGCCACCGTAGCCGATGACGATCGTCTGGCCGATGTGGATCAACCCCTCGCTGCAGGCGCTCACCAGTTGTGAGAGGTTGCTCTGGGTCATCACGCGGTCGAGGTGTTCCTCGGTATCCTCACGGAAGCGTTCGGCCTCGCGCTTCTCGGCGGCGTAGGTCTTCACGAGCGCGATGCCGGCGAGCCGTTCCTGCACGTTGCCGCTGATCATGCTGATCTGGCTCTGCACGCGCGCCGAGGCGGTCTTCACGCGCGGGTTCAGCTTGCGGAACAGCACGCCGTACAACGGCATGATCGCCAGCGTCGCCAGCGCCAGCTTCCAGTTGATGCCGAAGATCAGCCACAGGCCGATCGCGAGGTTGAAGACGTCCAGCGCCAGGTTCAGCAGCCCACCGTTGATGATCTGCGAGGCGGTCTGAATGTCGGTGATGATCCGGCTGACGATGCTGCCGGTGCGCTCCTTGGCGTAGAAGTGCAGCGACAGTCGATGCAGGTGGTCGAACAGGTCTTGCCGCAAATCACGAATAATGCGGTTGCCCAGCTTGGCCGACAGGTGCCCGCGCGCGAAGTGTGAGATCGCATGGGCGATCGACAGCACGACGCCCAACCCGATCAGCAGCCAGAGCCATTGCGTGCGCTCCTCCCACGTCGCGGGGTTGAGCGGTTGAATGACGTGGTCGATCGCCGAACCGATGAGCCACGGGAAGGTGTAGTTCAGCGCGAACTTGCCAAAGCCGGCGAAGATGGCCAGGGCCAACAGCGCACGGTAGTCGCGCACGTAGGCGAAGAATCGCCACATGGACGAGCGCGTCTGGATGTTCTCGGGCGTTTGGGACATGTGCGGATATTCCCCAATACCGCCGATGCCCCTGCGATGCAATGGACGACAACCCGCGACCGGCCTGCATTCGCCTGACTGGCCGCCTTAGCGGCTGTTTTTGCCAGGCTCAACCGATGACCTTGAAGAGCGTGAGGAGGACCCATGATCCGTTCGCTTCACTTGCTGAAAGCAAAAAGGGCAGGCCCGGAGGCCTGCCCCTGCATCATCACATTGCGGCTCGAAAGCAGCGTCTAGTGAACCGCGCCCATGCTGGCTTCCAGCGTGCCGCACGGCCCACCACCGGTCGCTTGGGCGATCTCGAGCACTTCACCGCGGAAGGTCAGGGGGCGCTTGTACCAATGCGACAGCTCCTGCGCGTTGCGCGGTACGTAGTGGAAGATCAGCGATCGGCGGAAGCGGTCCTTGCTGGTGTTGGGATTCGACCCGTGGATCACGCTGCCGTTGAAGAACAGCACGTCACCGGCCTTCAACCGCACGATTTGCGGCTCCTTACCGGCCGGGGGCGACACGTGGTCGGTCGTGAAGAAGCGCGCGGGGTCAGCCTTCTCCGGGCAGGCGATGTCGAGGTCGCTGGTCTCCGGCACGCACATCATGCCGCCGTTCTCCTCGTCGGCGTCGTCCACCGCCACCCAGGCCGCCATGCATGTGCCCGGCGACACGCGCAGGTAAAAGTTGTCCTGATGCAGCGCCTGCCCCCGCGCGCCGGGCGGCTTGAAGTAGAACATGCTCTGCACGGCCACCGGTTCGTCCTGCAAAAGGGCCGTCAGCGCGGCCTCCAGCCGGGCGTCGAGCAGGTACTTCAGCGCCACCTTGCCCACGGACTTCTCGTCGTGCAGGTGGGGATGCATCATGCGCGGGTAAAACGCCAGCGGGTCGGCAGGGTCGTAGCCACCGTTGTTGCCGTCCACCTTGCCGCGGCGAATCTCGCTCAGGCCATCGATCGGCCCGTCCTTAGCCGCGTCCATGAACGTCTCACGGATCTCGGCGATCTCGGCGCTGCTGAAGAGCTGCCGCGCCGCGATGAAGCCATCGCGACGGAACTGCTGCAACTGCTGGGGCGTGAAGATTTCGGTGGTCGGACGCTCGGTTGTCACGGAAGCGTTCATCTCGGATTCTCCTGTTGGCCGATCGACATAGCACCGGCTCGGCCGGCCCTTGTTGCCCGCGGCAACCATGAACCAACGGCCAAAGCTTAGCCATCAACCATCGCCACGCGTGATAGCGACGGATGCTAAAAAGATATAATATACTGCTATGGCCAGCAAAGCGGTCGAACGCGACGTGACGTATCACCGGACGGTGACGGACCTGTATCCCGGTCACCTGCGCGAGGGTGCCGGTTATTACGCTTATCGGCCCGACGGCACCGCCGACTGGCTGATGATCTACACCGTCGCCGGTCGCGGCCGGTTCGGGCATGCTGGCGGCGACGCGATCGCTAAGCACGGCGACGTCACGCTCCTACGGCCCGGCACGCTGCACGACTACGGGGTCGAGGAGGCGCTGCAGCAGTGGGAGCTGCTGTGGGTTCACTTTCACCCGCGGGCGGCGTGGTTGGAATGGCTGGGATGGCCTGAAGATGCGCCCGGGCTGATGACCCTTCGCCTCGGCAGCGATGCGGTGTCCCATCGAGTACGACAGCGCTTCGTCGACATGAACGCGCTCTACGTCGGCCCGCACCGCCATGCCCGGCACCTGGCCATGAACGCGCTGGAGGAGATCGTACTGACGTGCGACGGCGTCAACCCGCTCACCCAGCAGGTCAAGATCGACGCCCGCATTCGCGACGCCATGGAACACGTCGCGCGACACCTGGCTGATCGCCACACGGTCGAAGACCTGGCCGAGGTCGGTGGGCTATCGGTGTCGCGGCTGGCGCACCTGTTCCGCGAGCAGACCGGCCGCACGCCGCAGCAGTTTGTGGAAACGCAGCGCATCAACCGCGCCACGCAGTTGCTGGAACTCAGCGGCAAGAGCATCAAGGAGATCGCCCACGAATTGGGCTTCGAAAACCCGTTCTACTTCACGCTGCGTTTTAAGAAGCACGTCGGCGTCAGCCCGAAGGCGTACCGCCAGCAGCGCAAGATGGAGGCGACGGGGGCAAGCGGGAGCTGATTGATCCACGCCCCGGTTCGTGCGCGATCGCCATGGTTCGACGAACGCAGGAATGGTAACGTTATGCCATGTTTCGACCTCGCACCTGCCTGTACGCGTTGTGCCTGACCTTGGTCATTACAACGATCGCGACCGCGCAGAAGGCGCGCATCGACTTTCTGCTGAGCGGCCACTCCCTGACGGACGAGCCGATCGGGCAGATGGTCCACGACATCGCGACCAGCCGTGGGCACGAGGTGGGGTGGCAGCGGCAGAACGGCATCGGCTCGCCGATCTTCACGCGCACGCTCGGCCATCGTGGCGACCCGCGCGATCCGGTCGGGCAGCCCTGGACCGGCTATGCCTCGGCCCGCGGTCGCGATGGCGAGGCGATCGACCTCGTGCGCGAGCTGCGCCGGCCGGCGACGATCGGTGGCGAGACCTACACGCACCTGGTGGTCGCCGAGCGGCACGACTCGCTGAGCGTCGTGCAATGGGAGAACACCGTGCCGCTGTTGCGCCACTTCTACGAGCTGGCCCGCGAGGGCTCGCCGGACGTGAAGGGCTACTTCTTCACCACCTGGGCCGACGTGGCGGGCGTCGGCAGCAGCAAGGCGGACCCGGCGGGGTGGGTGCGCTACGAGCGCGCGCAGCTGCGCTTCTGGGAAGCGGTCGTCTCGCGCATCAACGACTCGCTGGCCCGTGAAAAACGGCCGGATCGACTTGCCACGCTTCCCGCGTCGGGCGCATTGGCCGAGCTCGTGCATCGCGCAACCACCGGTAAAGTGAAGGGCGTGACCGGCGGCACGGTACGGCAGACGATGGACGCGCTCTTCTCCGACGATGTCCACCAGACGATGCTCGGCCGGTACTACGTCGCCTGCGTCACCTACGCCTGCATCACACGGCAGTCACCGGTCGGGGCAACGCATCCGCCGGAAGTATCGCGCGAGGCGGCGGCATCGCTGCAGGCGATCGCGTGGGAGTACGTGAGCGACTACTACCGCGGGAAGCCGCAGGGCCCACACCATGACTTTGCGGCACGCGCCGAGAGCGCTCGCGCCTTTGTGCCGATGTTCTGGGCGTATCGGGGCCGGCCAGAGCAGAGCGAACAATCGGTCCGGTTCTTCACGCGCGCGACGCTCGAGAACCCGTTGTGGACGTCGACCAACGTTGATGAATCGCAGTACTGGTTTCCGCGCTTGCCATGACTCGCTCGCGCGGCTCGTTCGCCATTAGCCGGATTTGCGATGGCCCCAATCTGCCGCCAGCCCGTTAAGATCTCCGCCCATGAACGCTCCCAACACGCTATCTGCCGACGAGACCGCCGCGGGCTTTCGCTTGCTGTTTGATGGCCGGACCACCGCCGGGTGGCGCGGCTACCGGCAGGAGGAGATCTACCCGCACTGGCGCGTGGTCGACGATGCGCTGATGTTCCACCCCGAGCCGAACCCGCAGTACGGGCACGACATCATCAGCGTCGACCAGTTTCGCAACTTCGAGTTTCGCATCGAGTGGAGGCTGCAGGAGGGGGGCAACAGCGGCATTATGTACCACGTGCGCGAGACGGACGACCGGCCGTACATGACCGGGCCGGAGTATCAGTTGCTGGACAACGACCGGCACGGCGACGCCCGTAACGGTCTCGATCGCCACACCGGGGCGTGCTATGCGCTCTACGCCCCCACGGAGCCCGCCAGCGCGCCGATCGGCACGTGGAACCGGACGACGATCATCGTCGATGGCGGTGACGTGCAGCACGTGCTGAACGACCGCACCGTCTGCACGTACACGCTGGGCTCGGCCGACTGGCAGCAGCGCATCACCGGCACGAAGTTCGCCGATTGGCAGGGATTTGCCGCCGAGCGCAACGGTCACATCTGCCTGCAGGACCACCTGGATCCCGTCGCGTTCCGCAACATCCGCATCCGCACGTGGTGATGCGGATGCTGCGGCCAATCGTCACCGCAACGCCGGTCACCAGACGGTGATGACCGGGAAGTGCAGGTACGGCATGCCGTCGTCAACGGTCGGCGTGACGGGTACGTCGGGGTTGCGCGCTTGCTCGATATCGTCGACGATCTTGTGGCACGCGGCGCGCTGGGCCGGGTCGGTGGGCAGTTCGATCACGACCGCTTCGATGCTGGACCGGCCGTTGATGTCGCGCATGCCGGTCTCGAACCAGACCGTCTTGGCACCGGCGGCGTACCACGCTTCAACCTTGTCGTTGTAGACGCCGGACTTGCCGTTGGCCACGTAGGCGCGGGCCTCGTGCAGGTGCTTGGAGTCGATCAGTTCCTGGATCTCCGCACGCGCTTCGGACTCGGGCGTTGCGCCGGGCCCGCCCGCTCCGCCACCGCCGAGCGTGCCCATGCCCACCGCGGCCACGCCGCCCCAACTGAGGACGCTGCTGAGCAGCAGGAATAGCAGCGCCCAACGAAGGATATAGTCGAACACCGCCAGCACGAGCACGACCAGCCACGAGTCGCCGGAGTCCATGCTGAACAGGTAGATCAGCAGCGCCCAGTAGACGCCGAGCGAGATCGGAAACGAGATGATGCCGGACATGCCACTGGCGCCGGCCGATTCCAAAGCGGCTTCCACGATCGTGGTTACGCCATCGCTGAATGCCGCGATCGCGGCGAACTTCAGGGCGGCGGTCCAGATGCCACCGAAGCTCACGCCGAGCGGGCTGGCGACGATCATCGCGAAGACCATCAGCAGCACGGCCTTGAACGCTGTCATGATGCCCAGGCCCAGGAACGTCAGCATAAAGCCGGTCCCGGTCAGTTCGTATTTGAACGCGTGGTAACCGACGTACAGCGCGAAGCCGGCGAGGAAGACGCCGATCGGCGCGTAAACGTCGCGCGTCATGTCGATCAGGTTGGACGTCGCGAAGCGATCCTTCTGTGCCGCCGTCGGCCTGCCGCGGTAGCCCAGCACCGCCTGCCCGTTACCGGCCGCGCCACCTCGCCGCGCGACGGGGCGCGGTGGCGTGGGACCGTCGACGAACGCGGGCGCCATGACCGGCGCTAGGGGCGGTGGGGCGACCTCGTCGCCGGACAGATCGAAGTTCTCGGTTGAAGTGTGACCGCCCCCCGACGGGGCCAGGTCGTACAGGTCGTCCAGTTCAACGTCACCCGCGGGCTTCGCCGCCGCCACCTTCACGGGCGCCGCGGTCTTCACCGGTTTGGCGACAACGGTTGGCGCCGGCGTTACCGGCACGACCACGCGCGGCGCAGCGGCCTTGGGCGCCGCCACTGGCACTGGCGCGTCCATCGATGCCGGCACGCTGATGATCGTGCCGCACTTGCACTTGGCGCGCTTACCCGCCAATTGCGGTTTCCATTGAAACGACTTGCCACACCCACTGCACGTGAGTTTCCCCGTAGCGGTGCTCGACATGTTATGCTCCCCGGAACGTACTGAACCCTGAGTCCATATCATCGTCGCAATCGGCGGCAAAATGGCAAGAGGCAGATTCGTCCGGCCTACTTGGCCGCTTGTGATGGCAGAACGCGGAGGACATTCTCGATGGCGCAAGTCAATCCCACGGAACCACTTGGAGCAACGGTCGATCTGGGATCTCTGTTCGGCACCGTACGGCTGATCGACCGCGTAAGCTGCGGTGACACGACCGATGCCCATCGCTTCACCGAAGGCCCTGTCGGTGCGAGTCGCGTCGAAACGATCCTCGGCCAAGCCTGCCGTGTGCTGCCGGTGGAAGGGGCGGCAAAGTACTTTGCGTATCGCCTTGGCGAGGGAAAAGGCCTACGCGTGGGTGCGGCATACGTGCTGGCGGTCGAGTATCCGGAAGACCAGCCGCGCACTTTCGTCGTGCAGAACCGTGGCGCAGAGTACGCGCGCGGCGTCTACACCGGACAGGCGATCGGTGACGTTCTTTACACCTACACGAACAACAATTGCGAGTCGTTGCGTGTGCCGCTGACAGGTCGCTTCGAAGCGCAGCGGTCACTCTTCTTCCTGCACGAACACCTCACCGAAATCTTCCAACCGCGCGGCATCGAACCCGACGAGCGCGGCACAGAAGACGAGAAGGGTATGCGCCCGCTGTCGCCCGCCGACGGCTTCTGGGTGGTGGTCACGCAGTCTCGCGACGAGAACATCCCGCTCGGCGGTGGGGCGGCCGTCGCTAGCATCAGATTGTACGAGGTGGCGGACGTCGATCGACTTTATGCCGACGTAAAGTTTCCGCCCGCCGGCCTGCCGCGACGGCATCTGTTTTTTCGCGAGGAAATGTCCGACGGCATCATCAACAGCCGCAACCCGACCGATCGCGGTGTGGAGGACCAGACTCGCTGGTTCGAGCACAAGGCACGCCTCATGCGCGTGCTGGGCGTGAACACCTGGGCCAAGGACATCCTGGAGTTCGGTGGTAATCCGCCGTTCGACACCACCTATCGCGGCAACGACGCCGGTGATCGCTGGTACCGGCAGACGCGCTTCCCCACGCGCTGGGCAGATCAATTGGCGATGCTGGCCAAGTACGGCATCGACGTCCTGCCCTACACCGAGTACGCCGGCAGCGATTCCAAGATCGATGGCCTCGGCCGCGAGAAGCGCTGCCACACGCTCGCCGGCACCAACACGTACACGCACATCGTCTGGAGCGAGAAGTACAACGCCGACGTGACCGACCCCGACACCTTCGAGGACGTGCGCAAGCTGCTCGACAGCGCGATCCTGCGGCACAAGGGCGTCGTGCCGTTCGTCGGCATCTGGTTCCGCACCCGACCGAGCCATCTGTCGATGAGCTTCTCCGACCGCTGCCTCGGCCTGTTCGCCGATGCGGCCAACGATGGCCAGCCGATCACGCGAGATCAACTGCGGGCCGACGCGGCGTTGTACGAGCGCTACCGCGCCTGGTGGTTCGAGCAGCGGAAGGCGTTCCTGCTGCAGGTGCGCGACTACCTCCGCCAGCAGGGCGTGGATGATGCTGTCGTCCTCTTCACCGCCGACAGCACCGAGCCCGGCGTGCCGTTGCGCGGCGGCATGACGATCCTTGACGAAAACCTACAGGTGCCGGCCGGCAAGATCGGCGTGGTGACCGACGACGTGGAAACCTGGCGCCGCATCCTCGCGAACCACCCCAAGGCCGTCGCGATCGACATCAATGCCGTGATTGCCAACGACCTGCACCTGACCGCCGCCACCAGCCCGCAGCCCACGTGGGGCGATTGGGAATGGCAGCATTCGGTGCCGGAGGCAGACCCGCAACGGTACAAGGACGTGCCCGGCGTGATGATGACGCTGCCGTTCAACCGCGCCTACATGGTCGGCTCACCGCGCGCGTTCGACGCGTTCCGCACGCCATCGGGTGGCGCGATGATCCACCACGCGCCGTTGAACGAAAATTCGATGCACAAGGAGCTGGGCTACTTCGTCGCCGACATGGAACGGTCGCGCATGTACAGCATGCTGAGCGAGGCCCGCGCCGTCGCCTTCGGCGACCCGTGGTACATCGGCTACATGCACGCCAACAGCTTCAACCGCGGCTTCCCCGAATACGTGCGCGACTTCAACACGAACTTCCTGGCGCTGCCGGCGCTACCGAGCGCGGTGCTATCCAACGCCGCGTCGGACGACGAAGTCGTAGTCCGTCAGATCGACGCGCGTGAACACGGTAGCTATTTAGTGATCGTAAACGTCGGCCTGACCGACAAGACGGACGTGACGGTTCGCCTGCCGCAAGCTGGGACCGTTTTGGATGCGGTGACTGGCGCGAAAATTGAGACGGTCGACCAAACGATCCAGCTGTCGTTGCGCGCCTGCCAGCTTCGCTCGCTGCGAATCGTGGGATAGGCGTAAGTCATCACCATACTCACGGTCCCTATTCGCAACGGGCGTACAAACGCAACTGGATTGCATTGGTTGGCCGTGCCTGCTATCTTCGCGCGTCCTATGACCCAACACGGACGCTACATCGGATTGGCCCTCCTCGCGCTCGTTCACGCCACCGCCGTCGGGCAGACGACGCAAGACCTGCACGACGACCACGACGATCACGGTCAGCACGGCCACGATCACACGCACGATCACGACCATGCCCACGGCGACGGCCATCGCCATCGGCCGGCGGGTACGGGGGCACACGACCACGCGGGGCACGCGCATCCCGGTGTGGGGCTGAGCCACCCGATCGTCATCGAGTCGCCGTTGCCCGAGACGAAGCTGCGCGTGAACTACAGCTTCGCCGACACCGGCGAGGGTGTCGAACACGTGGCCGAGCTGGAAGGGGAGTACGCCTTCACGCAAAACTTCAGCATCGAAGCGGTTGTGCCGTACGCGTTCGTGAACCCGGAAGAGGGCCCATCGGAAAACGGCTTGGCCGACGCCATCCTGGCGTTCAAGTTCGCTTCCTATGCCTGGGTGGACAGCAACCTGCTGCCGGCCGTCGGGCTGGAGGTCATCCTGCCGACCGGTGACGACGAGTCCGGCATCGGCAGCGACCACATCGTTGAACTGGAGCCCTTCGCGCGCTTGGGCTACTGGAACGAAAAGTTCGAGATCATCGGATCGGTCGGCGTCGGCATCCCGCTGAACCAGACCAGCGAGGAACGCGACGAGGAAGACTTCGCGCTCGCCTACGGCGTCTCCACGCTCTACCACGTCGCCCCCAGCCTTCAGGCCCTCATCGAAGTGCACGGCGAATCCGTCTTCGGCGCCGAAGACGTGGCGGCCCTCTACGTCAGCCCCGGCGTGACGTTCCAACCCTTCGATGACAAGAGCATCAACTTCGGGGCCGGCATCACCCTGCCCATCACCGACGACCGCGACTTCGATTACGCGATCAACCTGATGTCGATCCTGCACTTCTGATCGATCGGCCACCGCGCCGTCGCGCGACCCCGCGCGACGGCGCACAACGATATTCCCTCACACGCTTGATCGAGCTCTGCCGCGCGCCTAAAACGCCGGTGGGGTTCACGTTCACGAGAGGAATGTCCAATGGCCACAGTAAAGGCGTTCGCGACCGGTGGTCCCAGGTCGCAGTTGGCCGCCGCCACAATTCCGCGGCGCGAGGTGGGCCCGACCGATGTCGAGTTCGACATCCTGTTCTGCGGCGTGTGCCACTCCGACCTGCACACGGCGCGCAACGAGTGGGACGCCTGGCCGACGATGTACCCCTGCGTGCCCGGCCACGAGATCGTGGGGCGCGTGACGCGCGTCGGCACGCAGGTAAGCGGCTTCAAGCCCGGTGACCTGGCGGCCGTGGGATGCATGGTCGATTCGTGCGGCACGTGCCCCAGTTGCAGTGAAGGAATGCAGCAGTACTGCGACACCGGCGCGACCGTCTTTACCTACAACTCCCCCGACCCGCACAAGACCGCTCCCGCGACCTACGGCGGGTACTCCGAGCGCATCGTGGTCGAGGAGAAGTTCGTCCTGCACGTGTCCGACAAGCTGGACCTCGCCGCCGTCGCGCCGCTGCTGTGCGCAGGCATCACGCTCTACTCGCCGCTGCGCCATTGGAACGCCGGGCCGGGCAAGAAGGTCGGTATCGTCGGCTTGGGTGGCCTGGGGCACATGGGCGTGAAGTTCGCCCATTCCTTCGGCGCGCACACCGTTCTGTTCACCACGTCGCCATCGAAGATTGAGGACGGCAAACGCCTGGGCGCCGACGAGGTGGTCATCTCGCGCAACGAAGACGAGATGCAACGGCACGCGCGCAGCTTCGATCTGATCGTCAGCACCGTGGCGGCGTCGCACAACCTCGACCCGTTCATCTCGCTCTTGAAGCGAGACGGCACGCTGGTGCTGGTGGGCGCGCCCGAGCATCCGCACCCCTCGCCGGGCGTGTTCAACCTGCTGATGGCGCGCCGGTCGCTCGCGGGCTCGGCAATCGGCGGGATCAAAGAGACGCAGGAGATGCTCGATTATTGCGCGAAGCGCGACATCGTGTCGGACATCGAGCTGATCCCCGTCCAGCAGATCAACGAGGCGTACGAGCGCATGCTGAAGGGCGACGTGAAGTACCGCTTCGTGATCGACATGAAGAGCCTCAAGTCGTCCTGATAAAGGGGCGCTGCCCGCGGGTTGCACGTTCTCTTGGAATCGACCAACTGCTACAGTTTTATGCAATGCTGAAGCGATACCTTAACGGGCAGGCCGATCGGTTGATGGCGTGGGTGGTGCCAGACATCGACACGTGTCGGCAGGCGGCCCACGAACTGCTCACGCGCGATCCCAACGCGTCGCGCGAGGCGCTGGCGCTGGAGGCGATCGCCATCGCCAGGAAGCGCGGCGTGGCCGTGGGCGGGGTGACCGGGATCGCATCCAACCCGCTGACGATGCTGCCGGCCACGCTGGCCGATGTGGGCGCGATGCTCGCGATCGAGGGCACCATGGCTGGCACCGTGGCAGCGCTGCTGGATCCGGGGTCACTCGACGATCCCGAACAGTTCCGCACCGATGTGCTGGCCGTCGTCTTCCCCGCCGCCGTGAGCCAGGCGCTGCGGCAGGTCGGCATTCGCGCCGGTGGCCGGTTCACCAAGCAGGTGGTGCAACGCGCCGCCGGCAAGGGCGGCTTCGAAACGCTGGCGAAGATTGCCGGCAAAGTGCTGGGGACGCGGCTAACGGGCAAATCCATCCTGGGCCATGGTTTGCCACTGGTCAGCGTGGGTATTGGCGCTGGCTGGAATTGGTTGGAGGTGACGGCCGTCGGCCAGCGCGCGATCGCCTACCACACCGGCCAACCCGTGGGCATCGGCCGCGTTCGCCGGTTGACTGACCGCGTTCGCCAGCTTCGCGCCGCCGTCCGCAGTCGCGATACACAAAAGCGGCTGGAGTAACGCTCCGCGGGCAGTGGGCAGTCGTCCCAAAGGCCGCAACAGGCGTCACGTCAAACGCACGATCGGTCGGGGCGACAGCAACAGGTGGAACGCCGGGCTGGTGTCGCCGCCGATGCGCCTGACCGCGGTGGCTGCGACCGTGTTGGCCAGCTCTTGCCACGGAATCGCAATCGTCGACAGGTGCAGTGCCTCGGCGACCGGGGCGTCGTCAAACCCAAACACCACCGGCACGCGCAGGCGCGACTCCGAAGCGGCCTCCAGCAGGGCCTGCGCCAGGCGATCATTACAGGCAAAGACGCCATCGGGGCGCGTCGCGAGAACCGCCTGAGCTGGACCGATCGCATCCTCGCGGAACCAACTGGTCGTGTGGATGACCGACGCCGGCGTCACGCGCGAGGTGAACCCGCTGACGCGCATGGCGCTGCGTGCGTCGTCCCACGGGCCCGCCAGCACCGCGACCCGCGACCGCTTGGTCAGCCGTTGGCCGATCAACTCGGCGGCGCAGGCACCACCGAGCGCATCGTCGACGGACACCGAATCGATCAACAGCGCCCCCAATCCCGCAGCGGGGCGATCGTTCAGCAGCAGGCCCGACCGCCGTTGCGCCGCCAACGATGCGGCCGTGTCCGGTGATTCCCAGAGGATGGGATAGGCGCTCGCTGCCAGCCTGACCGCTTCCCCGGGTTCCACATAATGCCGCGTGTAGCGGATCGCGCTACGATTAAGCCGTTCCTCGATCGTCGACATCAGCCGCGCGCCGAAGCTGCCCGCGCGTCTCGCACGGCGATTGAATACCAGCTGCACGCTGTCCAACGCGCGACCGCCCCCACAGAGATACGTGCCCGACCCGTGCCGTCGTTCCAAATGCCCCTCGGCGACCAACTCGCGCAGCAAGCGGTCGGCGGTCTGATAACTGATCTCGTAGTGGCTGGCGATCGCCCGGGTGGAAAAGAAGCGGTCACCGGCACGGTGCAGGCCATCGCGCAGGCGCGCGATCAGCTTCTGCTTGACGAGCTCTACATGTGCGGTACGCGGGCGAGCCATAGTGCTTCTATTATCATATCACTTTCCAGATCATGTGAAATATCAATCTGGACTTGATGGTCGTGGGCTCGTTACCGTTTGAGGACAAATGGCAGCGTTGGATGGAAAAGCGGTGGTGATCGTCGGCGGCACGACGGGCCTCGGGTTGTCGGCGGCCAAGGCGTGCGCGGGCGAGGGCGCTCGCGTGGTCGTCTCCGGTCGCAACCCAGACAGCGCGGCCGCGGCGCAGCAGATCTTGGGCCGCGACGCCGCGCTCGCCATCGCCGCCGATGCGGCCGATCCGGCGTCTGCAGCACAACTGATCGCCACGTGTGAAGAGCGATTCGGTCGGTTCGACGCGCTCTACCACGTCGCGGGCGGGTCGGGCCGTCGCATGGGCGATGGACCGCTGCACGAAATCACAGACGAAGGTTGGGCCGCGACCATCGCGCTGAACCAGACGACCGCCTTCAACAGCGCCCGCGCCGCCTGCAGCGCATTCCTGCGCCGCGGGCATGGCGGGTCGATCCTGTTGATGGGCAGCGTGCTCGGCTCGCATCCTTCGGCCAAGTTCTTCGCCACCCATGCCTACGCCGCGACGAAGAGCGCCGTGATCGGCTTCGCCCGATCGTGCGCGGCCTACTACGCGCCCAACGGCATCCGCTTCAACGTGATTGCTCCGGCCTTGGTGGAAACGCCGATGGCCAAGAGAGCCGCGGGTGACGAGACCATACTTGAGTTTATCCGCACCAAGCAGCCGCTCGATGGCGGCCGCATTGGTCAGCCCGAAGATCTGGATGCGGCGGTCGTCTGGCTGTTAAGCGACGGCAGCAAGTTCGTCACTGGCCAGCAGATCGTGGTGGACGGCGGCTGGTCGGTCAGCGAGGGGCAGATTCCGGACGAGGCGTAGCAAGGGTGCGAGTGCCGTGAATGTGATGAGGAACCGAATGAAGCCATCAACCGATTTTCTCGATGCCTCTGCGAAACTAATCGAAGTCGTGCGCGCGCAACAGCCGCTGATCGAGCAGGCGGCCGACCTGTTTGCCAAGACGATCCTCGCTGGCCGGATGGTGCACGTGTTCGCCAGCGGGCACAGTCGCATCATGGTCGAAGAGATGTGGCCGCGCTACGGATCCTTCCCGGGCTTCAACCCGATCGTCGAGCTTTCGCTGACGTTTCACAACCTCGTCGTTGGCGCCAATGGCCAGCGGCAGGCGATGTTCCTGGAGAACGTCAGCGGCCTGGCCGACCGCATCGTGCGCAACTTCGCGATCACCGACGCCGACAGCGCGCTCGTCATCAGCAGCAGCGGCTGCAACGTGGTGCCGATCGAAATGGCCGCCGCGTTTCAGCAGCGCGGCGTGAAGGTCGTCTCAATCATCAGCACGCTTCACAGCGAGAAGAGCCGCAGCAACGACGCGCGCGGCCGGAAGCTGCAGGACTGCTCGGATCTCGTGCTGGACACCGGCGCGCCGCCCGGCGACGCGATGGTGCACATCGAAGGGCTCGACACGCCCGTGGCCCCCGGTAGCACGGTGGGCGGATGTTTGCTGATCAACTGCATTAAAGCTGAAGTCGCGGCGCGACTGACGCGGGCCGGCCACCCGCCGAAGGTGCTCAGTGGGGCGGCCGTGGTGGGGCGGGAACGTGCGACGCAGTTGTTCGAGTCGGCGTACGACGAGCATGCGCATCGCCTGGCGAAGCTGTACGCGACGGTCGGGGAGGGCCTGTGAGCGCCGCTGCAACGACTGGCATGATCCTGCACGACCGCGTGCCGCTGATGGCCGAGGTGGACGTGCTGATCGTCGGCGCAGGTAGCGCCGGTTGTTGCGCCGCCATCGCCGCAGCCGAGGGTGGTGCGCGCGTAATGCTGGTCGAGCGTTACGGCTTTGCCGGTGGCACGAGCACAGGCGTGCTCGACACGTTCTATGGCTTCTTCACGCCCGGCCCGCAGCCGCGCGTGGTGGTCGGCGGCATCGCGGGGCGCGTGGTCGATGCGCTGGCGAGCCACGATGCGATCTACCTGCGGCCGAACACCTACGGCGCTGGCACCGGCGTCACCTACAACCCCGAGATCCTGAAGATCGTCTGGGATCGCCTGTTGACCGCTGCGGGTGTCGATGTGTTGCTGCATGCGCTGCTGATCGATGTCGAACAGGACCCGCACGGCCGACTGATCGGCGCGGTCCTGGCGACGCGTGGCGGGCTGCGGCGCGTGCGCGCCACGCGGTTCATCGACGCCAGCGGTGATGCGGAACTATGCCATCTGGCCGGCATCGAGTACGAACGGGCCGGCGACCTGGAACCGGCGCAAACGCTTACAACCACGTTCCGCTTGGCCGGCGTCGACATTGCCGCGTTCAACGCCGCCGGTGGCAAGCAAATGCTGGCCGAGAAGATGGCGGCCGCGGATCTGGATCGCTATCCGTTGCCGCGCCGCAAGGGAAGCTTCCACGCAATGGCGATTCCCAACTCCGCCTCGACCGTCGCGGCCCGCGTGGCAGACGTGAACCCAATGGATTCGACCGACCTGACGCGCGCCGAGATCACTGGGCGCGAGCAGGCCATCACCTACGAGCGTTTCGTGCGCGAGCAGGTGCCTGGCTACGCCAACGCGCGACTTAGTGGGCTGGCGACGTTCATCGGCCTTCGCGAGACGCGGCGCGTGTACGGTGAATATCGCTTAACGCGCGACGATTGCATGACCGCGCGCCGCTTTGACGACGCCGTGCTGCTGTGCGGTGCGCCGATCGAAGATCATCGCCAAGGGAAGGATGGTCAGGACGAGACGGCTTGGGCCTACGTGCCGGACGGGGCGGCGTACGACGTGCCGTACCGCACGCTCGTGCCGCGCGGGCGGGATGAGGTGTGGGTGGTGGGCCGCTGCTTCAGCGCGACGCACGATGCGCACGCCAGCTGTCGCAGCATGGCCCAGACGATGGCAATGGGCCACGCCGCCGGCGCGGCCGCGGCGATGTCGCTGACCGGCAAGTGTGGCGCGCGCGAGGTGTCGGTGGCTTCGCTGCGCGACAAGCTGCGAACCGAGGGCGCGGTGCTGGAAACACCGACCAAGGTCGCCCAGACGGCAGCCGATGCATGGAGGCACAACCGGTGAGTGTTGCGCCCGCTGCATCGTTCGTGCGCACCGTGCTCGGTGACATTTCGCCAGAGCAGCTTGGGGCGTGTTACGCGCACGAGCATCTGATCATCGATGAAAGCTACACCACCGAGCAGTCGCCGGACTTTCTGCTGGACGATGTCGACCGCTGCGCAGCGGAACTGACCGATGCGCGCAACGCCGGCGTCAGTGCGATGGTCGATTCAATGCCCATGGCGTGCGGTCGCAACGTCGTGAAGCTGGCGGAAGCATCGCGGCGATCGGGCGTGCACATCCTTTGCCCGACAGGGTTGCACCTGCGCAAGTACTACAGTCACGGCCACTGGTGCACGCGGCTGACGAGCGAGCAACTGACGACGTTGTTCGTGCGCGAGATTCAACAGGGCATCGATGCCAACGACGGCAACGGCCCCGAGTGGATGCCGACGCCGCACCGCGCTGGCCTCATCAAGGTCGCCAGCGGGTTGGATGCGATCGACGAGCATGAACACCGCATCTTCCTCGCCGCCGCCGCGGCGCATCGGCTGACGGGCGCGCCGATCTTGACGCATACCGAGCAAGGCACCGCGGCGATGCAGCAGGTTCAGCTGTTTCAGGATAACGGTGTTGATCTGCGTCACGTCGTCATCAGTCACACCGATCGCAAGCATGACGTCGCGTATCACCGCGTGTTGCTCGCGACCGGCGTGCGCGTGGAGTACGACAGCGCGTTCCGCTGGAAGGCGGGTCAGCCGAACCACACTCTCGATCTGCTGCTGGCGCTGCTCGACGAGTTCCCCGATCAGATCATGCTCGGCATGGACGCAGCCCGGCGATCGTACTGGTCGCGCTATGGTGGCGCGCCGGGGCTGACGTTCCTGATCGGCGCGTTCGCCACGACATTGCGCCAACGCGGCGTGTCGGACGCATCGCTGCACCGCGTCTTCGTCACCACACCGGCGGCCGCGTTTTCGTTTGCGAAGAAGGAGCAAGCATGAGTGTTCAGATCGCGTTCAACAGCGCCAACCTCGTCGCCCACTACAGTGGCTACCAATTCAAGCTGGCCGAGTGGGGCAAACAGCACGAACTGGCTTCTCAGCGCACCGGCATCGCCGAGTGGAACGACATCTGCCAGCGCATCCGCGCGTGCGGGTACGACGCGATCGAGGTCTGGGTCGCGCTGGTCGAGCGATGCGAGACCGACGAAGTGATGGCCGACGCGTTCGCCAAGGCGCTGCGCGACAACCAGCTGAAGCCCGCCATGCTGGCCGGCACGCTGAACGACAAGACGGCGACCATCTGCAAGCGCCTCGGCATACCGGCGGTCGCCGGTGGGTACTGGGGCAGCGATAAGGCGACCGCGACGCGGGTGATGCGCGCGACCGGCATCCACTACAACTTCGAGAACCATCCCGAAGACTCGATCGACGCCATCCGTCAACGGGTCGACTACGGCGCCAATGGTTTTGCGGTCGCGCTGGATACCGGCTGGCTGGGCACGAAGAACATGGACGCGCCCGATACCGTTCGCCAGCTGGGCCGCCTCATCCGTCACGTGCACCTGAAGGACGTCAAGGCCCTCGGTGGGCACGAGACGGTGAAGCTAGGCACCGGCGTTGTCGACATTCCGGGCGTCATCCGCGAGCTGAAGGCAATCGGTTACACCGGCGTGCTGAGCTGGGAGGACGAGCCCGAAGATCGCAACCCGTTCGACATCGCGGCCGAGATGCGCCAGTACATCGCGCAGCATTGGGCGAAATAAGGAGATCAGTCAATCATGAGCAAACTGAAGATCGCTGGCGTCAATTTCGATCACATGCACATGGGCGATCTGCTGCGCATGGCGAGCGAGTCGGCCGATGCGGAGATCGTCGGCGTAAGCGACCATCGACCTAATCGCGTGCATGGCGTGCTCGATCAACTGAAGCTCCCGCGGTCGCTGTACGATGCAGATTGGCACGCGATGCTGTCGCGCACGAAGCCGGACCTGGTGATCATCTGCCCGTCGACCGCCGCGCATGCCGAGTGGACGGAGAAGGTTGCGGCGTTCGGTTGTCACGTGATGGTGGAGAAGCCGTTCGCGTCGACGCTCGCCGATGCCGATCGCATGATCGCCGCGCTGGCGAAGACGGGGCGGCAGCTGTTCATCAACTGGCCGCTGCGCTGGTACCCATCGCACGTCACCGCCAAGCGGTTGGTCGACGAGGGCGCGATCGGTGAGCTGCTTCAGGTGCACTACTACGACGGCAACCGCGGGCCGCTGCGCCACATCGCCGACAAGGTCGTGGTGCCCGAGGACGTCGCCAACGCTGAGAAGGCCAAGAGCTGGTGGTACAGCAAGGAAGCCGGCGGCGGCAGCCTGCTGGACTACCTGGGCTACGGCACGACGCTGGGCACGTGGTACATGGATGGTCGCGCGCCGATCGAGGTGACGTCGATGGTCGACCAGCAGGAAGGGCTGGAGGTCGACGAGCACTCGATCACCATCTGCCGCTACGACATCGCCGGCAGTGGCCTGAGCAAGTTCGAGACGCGCTGGGGCACGTTCACCGACCCGTGGACGTTGCAGCCGCAACCGAAGTGCGGCTTCGTGCTGGTCGGCCGGCGCGGCACGATCGCCAGCTACGATTACGAGAACCACGTGCGCGTGCAGACGCGCGAACAGGAGGCCGGCTACGACGTGCCGGTCGACACGCTGGTGGCGCCCGACGACAACCCGATCAACTACGTCGTCCATTGCCTGCGAACCGGCAAGCCGGCTGAGGGGCCACTGTCGCCGGCAATCGCACGCATCGGGCAGGAGATTGTCGACGCCGCCACCCGCAGCGCGCGCGAGCGGCGGACGGTCCCGCTGCGCGAGCGGTAACAAGGCGCGAGCAGCAGCAGCTTTCACAACGAATCGATCAACAGCAACCACATCAACGCAAGCGAGGACACGATGGCGAAGAAGCGAGCGTACAATGACATGAGCGAGGCGAAGTCGGGCAACATCGAGGCGCCGGTCTTACCGTACCAGCCGCCCCGGCCGCGCAAGTACAACCCGCCGATCGGCGTGATCGGTTGCGGTGGTATCTCCAAGTCGCACCTGTCGTCGTACAAGCAGATGGGGCTGAACGTCGTGGCGCTGTGCGACGTCATCCCCGAGCGTGCCAAGAGCCGTCAGGCCGAGTTCTTCCCCGATGCGCAGGTCTACACGGATTACAAGCAACTGCTGAAGCGCGACGACATCGAGGTGATCGACATCCCCACGCACCCGCAGGACCGCGAGTACATCCTGCCTGACGTGTTGCGCGCGCGCAAGCACACGCTGAGCCAGAAGCCCTTCGTGCTGGATCTGGACAAGGGTCACAAGTTCGCCGATCTGGCCGACAAGATGGGGGTGACGCTCGCGGTGAACCAGAACGGCCGCTGGTCGCCGCACTGGTCGTGGGTGCGGCATGCGATCAACAAGGGCCTGATCGGCGAGGTGGCGGGCGTGCACCTGCAGTGCCACTGGAACCACAACTGGATCGCTACGAACCACTTCAACCGCGTGCATCACATCATTTTGTACGATTACGCGATTCACTGGTTTGACGCGCTGGCCTCGTTCATGCCCGGCAAGACCGCCAAGCGCGTTCACTCTACGCTGGCCTGTTCGCCGAAACAGAAGGCGAAGCCGCCGCTGTTAGGGCAGTCGCTGGTGGAGTTTGACGAGGGGCACGCATCGCTGGTGTTCGACGGGTCCGTGGAGATCGGCGGGAAGGACCACGGCTACATCTTCGGCACCAAGGGTTCGCTGCGCTACGACGGCGACGGGTTGGGCCGGCACACCGTCGACCTCGTGACGAAGAAGGGGACCGCGCGGCCCCAGCTGGAAGGGTCCTGGTTCAACGACGGCTTCGTCGGCAGCATGGGCGAACTGCTGAGCGCGATCGAGAAGAAGCGCATGCCCGTCAACAACGCGGTTGACAACCTCCGCGGACTGGCGATCTGCTTCGCGGGCATCGTGAGCGCTGAGAGCGGCAAACCGGAGACGGTCGGCAAGGTGAGGAAGGCACCGTTGCGGACGTGTACGGTGGCGTGAGCGATAAGTCCGGCAGGACAAACTCCGCGTGATGGCCCCGTGTCATCCCGAGCGGAGCGGTAGCGACTCGAGGGATCTCGAACGGCAGACGCTTTCCCAGGTGGGCGATCCCTCAGGTCGCTACCGCTCCCTTCGGGATGACAATTCGATGTTGGATGCGGTTTAAGGAGCGCGTCTATGCCCCCAAACGCTCGGGCGGGCATGCCGCGATCAGCACGCGTGTCTGGTGCCTCAGTCTTTCTTCGCCCACATCAGGCAGCTCGTGCCCCAGGGCAGGCCGACTTTTTTCTCGACGGCGAACAACGCGTGCATGATGCGGCTGGCGATCGGCATGCTCTTACCGTCGCCGGCCTCGGCCACGGGGTAGTTCTTGCGCTTCTTCACGCTGAAGTGCCACGCGATCGGCACGAGGCACATGCCGAAGTAGCGCAGCTTGTGCAGGTGAACGCCGTCGGGCAGCACGTCGCGGCACATCTTGAGCGTGTACCGGCGATAGTGGCCGAGCTGCTCGTCGTGATAGCCGAACAGCTTCGGCCCGGCCGGCACGGTGATGAACAGGTCGCCGCCCGGCGTCAATAGCGACAGCATCGCACGCACTGCGGCCACGTCGTCCTTGATGTGCTCGATCACGTCGGTCGCGATCACCGCGTCGTATTGCCGTCCCGCATTGGCGGCGGCGAAGTCCTCGATGCCGGCGACGCTGAAGGTCAGGTTCTTGAAGCCCAGTTGCTCCGCCTGTGTCTTGGCCAGTTCCACGTATTCCGGACCAGGGTCGATGCCCTCCACGCGGTGGCCTTGCGAACCCAGCAGGAACGAAAACTCGCCCGACCCGCAGCCGGCGTTCAGGATGTCGCGGTTGGCGCCGCCCTTGGCGATCCACTTGGCGAGGATGTCGTACTTGGCGTTGGCGTAGGCGTCTTGGCCGCGGCTCTTGAAGTCGGCGTACTGGTAGGCGTTGAAGGTCAGGTCGTGGTTGCTGGTGGTCGTCGTGGTCATGTTGGTTTGGGTCTGCCGCCCGTTAGCTCGCTTGCAAAGAGCGTGGGAGGATCGTAGAGACCTGGAAAAACTGGCCGCTGAAGCGGCCAGTCCGGCGATGTGCCGATGAGAACGATTTTCGTTGTCACGCGAGCGGCCGTCCCTGGGGGGCCATTCGACGCAACCCACGACCGATCACTTCCCGCGCGCGGCACCAGCGGTTTGCAGTTCCTGCGGCACCGAGACGGTCACGGTGATCGGCGATCCACCGATCGTCGCGGCGGATGCGGAGGTCTGCTCGCGGGCGCTGTCGCCGTCCCAGCGGCAAGCTTCATCGTCGTCGTAGCGCATGAAGCGGATGCGGGCCAGTTCCTTGAAGTTCTTCCAGGTGCCACCGATCGGGTCGTACCGGCTGTCACCGTCGTCCTGCCAGCGCACGCCGACGTTCTTCAGCTTGTAACCGAGCCGCTTGGTGAGGCGCAGGATCTCGATGTCGAACATGTAGCCGTCGATCTTCTGACGACCGAAGATGTCCAGCGCCGCGCGCCGGCGGAAGAACTTGAAGCCGCACTGCGTGTCGGGCACGTGGCCCAGGCCCAGCAGCGTGTGGACGATTGCCCCGAAGACCTTCGAGCCCACCCGGCGGTACATCGGTTGCGCCCGCTCGACCTGCGCATCGGGCGTCGCCCGGCTGCCGATCGCCACGTCGTAGCCTTTGTCCAACCAAGGCAGGACCTTGTCGAGCTCTTCGATCGGCGTCTTATAGTCGGCGTCGGCAAAGCCGATGATCTGCCCTTTGGCGCGGGCGACACCATTGCGAATGCCACGGCCCTTGCCGCCGCGCTCGGCCGAACCGATGACGGTCAGGCGGGGGTCGTTCTTGGCCATCTCGGCGACCCGTTCGCGCGTGCCGTCGTTCCCGTCGGCGCTGACGATGATCTCGTAGGTGTAAGGCTGGCGGTCTAGGTAGGCCCGCATGGCGTCGATCGCGCGCGCGATGCTCTTCACCTCGTTATACGCGGGCACGATCACGCTTAAGTAGGTGCTGTTCGGCATGCGGCAGAAACTCCCTGAGCGCGCCAGTCTAACGCAGATCGACCGACGCAGGGCGTTTAGTTATCGCCTGCGCTCAATTTTATCAAGCGCAAAGGTCGCGCAGAATGCCTTACGTGGTCAGGATTACCGTTGAGTTCGGTTTAATCAAAATGAGCGAGCCGTGGTTTACACCCACGGCTGATATTCAGATCGGCACCCACTACGGCGTGGCTTGGCGCTCGAATCCCATGAACGTGATCTGGGCACCAACCGATCGGCCATCCGGCACGGGCAGTATCTGCGTGTTGTCGAATGACAGCTCGATCTTCCTGCGACCATGTCCGGCCGGCAATTGGCCAGCGATCTCGAAGTGGCCCACGGGCAATTGCTTAGAGGCGATCGTCACGCCGTCCACCTTCAGTACCGCGGTGCTGGTGTGATCGGGGTTGCCCACGAGCGGCACCACGCCGCGCACGGCGACGCGGTCGTCCGTCTCGGGCATCAGGATCGCATGAACGATCCCGGCCGCCCAGCCGTCGGTTGATACACCTTCGTACACGACCGCTTGTTGCGTCAGGTCGGTCGGGAAGGCCGAGAGCGCGCGGGGAACAAACGTCGCCGGTTCAAACCCGACGAAGAAGATCTTCGCTGCCACGGGGCGGTTGTCGGGAGCGGGGAAGTATTGGTTGTCCTCGAAGGTCAGCTCAACCCGCCGGCGGCCTTGGCCGGGGGGCACGTCGCCGATCAGTTCGAACTCGCCAAGCGTAACCATCTTCTCGGCCAGCACTTGGCCATCGAGCTTCAGCACGGCCTTGGTGGAATAACCCTTGTTGCCCACGTTCGGCACCTCACCGCGCACGGAGAGCTTGTCGCCGGGCTCGGGCTTCAGCATATAGTAGGACGCATCCGACACCCAGCCGTCCTTTTCATAGATGCCAGAGTATTCCACGTGCTGGTTCATCAAATCTTTGGGGAACGTGGTTAGCGACCGCGGCGCCCGCAGGTTGGCGTAGTCATCCTCGCCGACCACCGAAATGCCGCGGGCGAAGCAGACCAGCTTGCGATGGTCGAAGGTGATATCGTTACCCCACAAGTTCATTAACCGCACCCGTTGGAAGGGGAAATAGGTGCCGAACTCGTTGAGGTCGATCATGACGTAAGACCGTCCCTTGATCACCTGCGGCTTCAGGGGTGGCGAAAAGACACGGGCCGACCCGCGGCCCACCAGCGGCAGTGTCACGCGCGTATCGCCGATCGCGTCGGCCTTCGGTAAGAAATTGGCCTTGTCGGACTTCAGCGTCGCGGTGATGTCGAGTACGAGCCGTACCTGTTCCGTGGGCTGAAGGACTTCGAATAACAGATAGCGCCCAATCCCGATGAACCGCGCGCCGGGGATCAAGCGGTCCCGTTCGACTTGGTAGAACGTAACCCGCTCCGCCTGCTTAAGGCTGCCATAGTAGGCAATCCCGAACTCGCTGAATTTGTACAACAGGTGGTTCCGCACCGTTGCCATCGGCTTCACAATGAACGGCTCCGCGTGGCTGGGCTCGTAGTGGAAGCGGTTCAGGACCGACAGGGCCGTACCGGTCCCGATCAAGTACTGGCTCTGTCCGGGGTCGCCATCGATCAGGCCGACCCGGGAGTAGCGGAACGGGTTCTCGTGTTCACGGCCCAGCCCGTTAGGGTCCGAGGTCGTAAGTTCCGGATCGTTCGGATCCCGCTTCAGATCGAAAGCGGCATCCCCGCGTTTTTCGGCGACCGCGGCGAGCAGGCGGGCAGAGGCGTCGACGATTACCGGCGACCGTACCCGCGCGCCCAAGTCGACCGACTCGATGTTGCCGAAATAATCATGGGTCGGGAAACCGCTTGGGATGCCGCTGGCGTAGACCGACTCGAACTTCGACAGCGTGATGCTCGACGTGTCCAACAGCAGCGACGCGGGGCCCAGCTCCCGGATCGTCTCGTTGAACTTTTGGGTCACGCGCATCTCCGAGGCCTCATAGATCTCGGTGAACCCCGCGCCGCGCGACTCGGCGACGTACCCGCGCTGGATCCACGCAGTCGACAGCAACAGCGCCACGAACATCGCCAGTCGCGCTGGAGCAAACCGGCCGCGGCTGAGGAGCACGATCGCCACCACGCCGAGCATGAACGGCTGGAGGAACATCGCCAGCTTGTACAGACCGAACGCCGATCGCCCCTGGAACAGTTGGACGCCGACGACGAACATCACCACCATCACCGTCGCGGTCGCCTCCCCGCGCCACGCGAGGCGAGCGCCCAACAGGACCACGGCGACCGTCGCGATCAGTCCGGTCAGGATCGTCAGGGAGAGGAAGGGCTCAAGCGGCAGGGTGGCGATCATCTGCAGGTTCCACAGGTTCGCCAGCCCGCTTGGCAGCAGGTAATAGGGAAAGAGCTTCACCTGCACGTCGGTGTTGGCGCTGCCGGTTTGCACCTGATCGAGCAGGAACAGCACCGCGTTGACGCTGTAGGTCTGCATCATCACCGCGACCACGACCGCAGCGAACAGCACTACCCCGGTAACGCGCCGCCACGGCGCGCGGCCGCGCCGGCGGACGATCTGCACCACCTGATACCCCACCAGCGACACGCCCAAGAACGGGGCCGATTCCGGGTAGATCACGAGCAACCCAGCGCCCGCGATGCCCGTCAGAATGCCGTACCGCCACACGTGCCGGCCCTGCACGGTGTGCAGCGGACGCAGCAGCAGGGCGGCCAGCAGGGTCAGGATGCTCAGCCCCGCGACCTGCGCGATCAGCTGATACATCGCCCCGAACGTCGACAGCGCCGACACCGCCATCAGCGCGCACGCTCCCAGCGCCACGCGGTACCGCCGGCGCGACCGGTAGACCAGACCCGCCGCCGCGCTAACGAGGCCGCCGTGCATCGCGATGATGGCCGGCATGAATACCTCGTGCACGGTCAGGCCCGTCGTGCCCGCCGCCCAGGCGATGATCAGTTCGCACCCCGGCCGTTGGGCGTCCCGGGCGTGCATGAACCAGAAGTTCTGGTTGTAGTTGCGCCCCTCGGTCAAGGCTTCGACCGGCGGGATGTCGAAAAACCCGTAATGCAGGAACCGCTCAGCGGCCATGGTGTAGTTGGCCATGTCCTCGTTGCAGTAGCTGAGCCAGTTAAACCCGAACTCCAGCATCGGTCGGCCGGAAAGCACCAGCGCCACCAAGATGATCACCGCGAACGGTGTGTACGGATTCAACCACGGCCGCCGCCGGCGGCGGCGTTGTGGCAGGGGGCGCATTAGCCCCGCGGTATCGCGCCGATGCGCCCACCACAGCCCTGCGCCGGCCACTACGATCAACAGTAGCGTCACCGGTAGCGCCAGCGTCTTGACGGGAATGCCCATCCGGTTCACGAAGAAGACCGGCAGCACCGTGCAGACCACCCCCAACGGCGGGGCCAGCAGCACGCTCTGCAGCTTGTTCCGTGTCACGTCCAACGCGCGCATCAGCACGTAACCAAGCGATGTCCAAAGCGACAGAAGCAGGACGCAGAACAGTAAAGCGAGCAATGCCGATCTCCAAAGCGGGGTGAAGTCGTGGGCCGGGCAGGGTAATGGGCGCAAAGGGGAAGATCAAATGTGAACGGTACAAGCACGAAACGCGCACCAACGTTTAGTCGTGGGCTTGCCCGCGATTGGTGACCGACGAATCCATCGCGGGCAAGCCCGCGGCTAAACATCGTGCTGGCTAGCCTATGGCCCCCGCTTGGCCTACACTGCCGCCCCTGGCATGGAATTCAACGTCTTTTTGTTCGCGGGCCTCTGCGTCGCCTGCATTATCTTGATGATCGCCGAGCGCCGCGGTGCGCCGGTCGTGCTTACGTTGCGGCTGAAGAACGACATCAAACGCGAGACCCGCTTCCTCCAGCAGTACGGCCAATTCACGTGCTGCACGATCGTTGTGGCGATCGTCTTCTGCCTGGGTGGCTCCAGTTGGCGCGGCCATGGGCAGGGCATTGTCGTCCCCCTGGCCGTGGCGCCACTGGTGGCCGGCGGGCTGGGGATGTTCGTTAAACGGCTGCTGAGCCGGGTGCGCCCCGGCCACGAGAACGCCGGTAAGTTCCTCGGCCCCCAAAAAGGCCACGCCAACTTCCGCGAAAGCTTCCCATCCAATCATAGCGCCACCGCCATGGCGCTCAGCGTCGGACTGTCGTACCTCTACCCGCCAGCCGCGATTGTCTTCTGGACGCTCGCGGTCGTCACTGGCCTGCTGCGATACCTTTTAGATGCCCACTGGCCTAGCGACGTTCTGGGCGGCTTGGCCTTCGGTTATGCGATTGCCTGGGCGGTTTGGCATGGGATCGCGGCGGTGGGTGGGTTTACTTTGTGAGGCTGGCGCGATCCTCCGGTCCCTCTCCCGGTACGCCGGGAGAGGCTAGGTGAGGGTGATTTCGAACTGCTGACGACTTGGGCAGATCGAAATCACCCTCACCCTAACCCTCTCCCGGCGTACCGGGAGAGGGGATTAAAGGGCAGCCGCCTTCCAATTGGTCCTTGGACATTCACCCTCCCCCTTCCCCATGTCGTTCAAATGGGACTTTTCCACCCTCGCTGACCACCTCGGCCAAGCCCTTCAGGCCGTCGAGGCCGACTTGCGGCTTGAGCAGGCCGTCTACGGCTTAGACGCCAAGGACGAGCGCACGATCCAAGCCATCCTCGGCGAGCGCCTCACGGCCCACTACGACGTGGCGCGCGAGGTGCACTACCCATCATCGGCCGGGAAGAAGCTCACGCACCGCCAGCGCTGCGACCTTGTGCTGACGCCCAAGGGCCGGCCATTGAAGTTGGACGTCGCGCCGCCGACGCTCTTTGATCCGGCTAACCTGTGCGATCCCGCTGACGCGCTCTGGCTTGAGGTGAAGATTGCCTATCAGTTCCGCGAGGGCGGCCAGCGGCACGGCGGCTATGGCCAGCAGTGGCGCACCGCCGTCGTGCGCGACTTGCAGAAGATGGAGGCCGAGGAGCGTATCCACGAGGCCGGCCTCGTGCTGATCGTCTTCAACGAGTCGGGCGAGGTGCTGGGAAAGGACCTGGACCTGTTCGAGCGCGTGCTGATGCAAAAAGAGGTGTTGGCCGGCTATCGGCACGTGCGCTCAATCGACATCTGGGAACGCATCGGCCATCGCCTTGCCACCGCCGCCGTCTGGCCGACGCTGCAGCGGGGGGAGGGGTAGGAGTAGATGGAACTAACGAAGGCCAAGGATGCTGAGTCACGAGAGGGTGGCAATAGACGCGTCCGCTCCGCTCCGACCGTGGCATGGGCGTCTCGCCCATGCGTGCATTAAGTCCAGAAAACCAGATTTGTTTCGGCAGCTTTGGTCAGCGCGGTGCGGAACAAATAAGCTCTTCTATTCCAATCCGCACGCATGGGCGAGACGCCCATGCCACGGTCGGAGCGGACGCGATCATCTGCTGTAACACCCCTCAGGATGACGGCGCTTGCGTCGCGGTTACACCCGCGTCGAACCAGCCCTACCCTCTACCGTTCCGGAACGAGTGCCCGCCGCGCAAGTGCCCAGACCGCGGCCCGTTGCATGCCGACGAGCATGGCGGTCACCGCGACGGCGGCGGCGAACGTGACGATGCTGCTCTCGTCGCCCGCGCGGAACGCGAACGCCAGCGACGTCGACACCGCCGGCGGGTGCACGGCGTCCAGCGTGATCATCAGCGTGATCGTCACGACCATCGCCACCCCGCCGGCGACGTAGGGGCTGGTCGACCCCAAGGCCTTGTACGCACCGAACCCGATTACCGCCGCCAGCAGCTGTGACAGGACCAGCGTGCGCACGCGGTTGGTGCCGTGCTGCGGGTCGAGGTAGATCAGAAACGCGCTGCTCGCCAGCGAGGCGAACAGCAGCCGCTGGTTGCTGACGAACTCGACGAGCAGGAAGACCGCCAGCACGACGAACGTCGGCAGCATCGCCAGCATGAACTCGTCGCGCAGCGACAGCCGCCGGCGCGGCGCGGTCTGCGTCTCGTTGGTGCCGATCGGCTTGAGGCTGTCCATCTGGTCGGTCACGCGCGTCCCACTAAATCGTCCCACGGCCGACGCTTGCCGACCCGCGGCGCCACTGTACAGCGCTAGTGAAAAACCCGCCGCGCCCGTTACGGTAGGGCGGTCGTGGCGGGCCAATCGCCGCTGGCAGCGGCGATCTTCAGCAGATGCTCGGCAATGAACTTGGCCTGCCTGGCCCGCGCGGCCTCGTCGTAATGCACGTGGTCGATGAGCGACTCGGGCAGCAGCGCCTGACAGAACGCCGCAAAGTCGATGACGTGCGCGTCGGCGTCCCGCATCACGCCATCGGCGATGGCGTTGTACCGGTCCACGTCGGCCTGATAGCGGTGAAACGAGGCGCGGGCGTTGTGGATCTCGTCCACCACTGGCGTGATGCGCAGCCACGCCAGGGTGAGCCCCATGGCTGCGACTTCCTGCGTGATCGCGCGCAGGTTCGACTCGAACTGCTCGATCGGCACCTGTTTGGCCTTTGTCGTCGGATGGGTCTTCAGGTCGTGCAGGCCGCAGCTTAGCAGCAGAATGTCGGCGGGAATCGGGTCGTTCTGGCGGCGGTCCTTCAGATACGCGAGCACCCGGCTTGAATCGCCGCCACTGGCGCCCTGCGCCACGTCGAGGTTGTCTTCGGCCCGCTTGCCGTCGGTGGCGCGCTTGCGGTCGTAGTGCATCCGGCCGGCCAGTTCCCGCTCGAGGTACGGGCCGAACTGAAGCGTGAGGCTGGCGCCGACGACGAAGACGCGGGGCATGGACATCTCGTTCTGGGTCATTCCAAGGCTCCTGCAATGGGCTTCCCGCCCGTAGGCCGATCGGTGCCGAATCGCATCTTGTCGCGGTACGTGCGCGGCGACATGCCGACGCGTTTCTTGAACTCGGCCGAGAAGTAGAGCTGGCTCGCGTAACCGAGCTGATCGGCGATCGACTTTATCGGGTGGTGCGAGCCGGCCAACAGGCTTTGGGCGACCTGCATCTTCAGGTTCAGGAAGTACGCGATCGGCGCCATGCTGAAATGTTCGAGGAACAGCCGGTGCAGGGTCGACGGGCTCAGTTTCGTCATCTCACAGAGGCGCGGGACGGTTAAGTGGTCGCCGGGGTGGGTCTTCATGTAATCCACCGCCTTGCGCAGGCGCGGCGGCACCCCGCTGCGCGCGACCGAGCGGCTAAGTTCGATGATCACCTCGTAGGCGATCGCCGATGCGACGCGGGCCGAGTCGACGGTGGGGCGTTGCAGGGTCTGATGGGCGCGCTCGAACTGCGCCGTCAGCCAAGGCAGGTCGGCGGGGCGGACGACGTCGTGGTCGGCCAGGCCGGTTAAACTGAGCAGCGTGGGCACGAGCGGGCCGGCGATCTGCATGACCTTCTTCAGGCCGACGCCCGGCGTCGTCAGCGACATCTCGTTGTCTTCACCGGGCCGCACGAGGAACACCTGGCCCGGTTCGACGGTGTACTCCTGATCGTTCTGCACGAACCGAAACGTGCCATTCACCACCAGTTCCAGCGCCAGCTCGCGCGCGTTGCGCCGCTGCCTCAGGCAACCCTGGACCCACTCATCATCCCCGACGGAACGCAACTGCAATGGCCACGCGGGACTGGGGTCGCCGTCCTTGGCGAACGTGAAGTGGTGATTGGGATAGGGGCCGACGTTGTAGCCTTCGACGCGCGTGATGCCGTCATCGATCGTAAGCACGTGCCGGCGTCGAATTACCATGATCGGACCTCCCCGGGCTGCTGTTGGAATGAAAGCATATCGTATATAAGACCGCATGGCTATCGGCATGAGATCGGGAATTCATTTGGCTAATGCAGAATTCTTCCAGACCCGCTATGGTGTTTTCAGGCCGACTGCGGTGATGCTAATCGAAGCTAATGAGATTTTTTATCCAAGGATGTGACAGTATTGGACATATCGTGCCGGCATCCGCCATTTGGCCGACGCTGACAGCATGGTGTATGTTTGGGGTATGCAAGTCTTAGATGCTTCGGAGCACGTGTCACTGCGTTCCCCGGCGTTGCGCAGCGTGTGGGGGGGTGGGCAGTTGCTGGCGCTGTCAGGCATGACGGGACCGACCGATTACGAGCGGGGCTTGGTCGGCCGCACGAGCTTTAGCGGGTGCGGCATCGACCTGGTGCTTCCTTATACGGCATCCCTTCGCTTCTCAGGCTCGGCGCCGATGTCGGTCTTCCTGGGCGGGGATCACTTCCAGTTAATCTTGGCCGACGCTCCCGCGGTGCGCGGGGCGTTCATCGACGCGCACCACCTGCTGGTCGAAGGCACGTGCGCGTTCGTCGGCGCGGGGTACGACACCGTCATCAATGGCAGCCGTACGCTGATCGCGCCGACAGGCTTGCTCGATCGTCGTCACCTTGTGATCGACCTGGACCAGCTGATCGCCGACCGCCAAAAATGGACGACCGACCTGCGCCTGCCGGCCGGCTGCGATGAAGCGACCGCCGACGCCTACCTGAAGGCGCGCGTGATGATTCGCACGCAGACGCTGGCGGCCGAGGGAGCGATGACCGGCCTGTGGACGACGCCCGACCGTTGGCCGCACCGCGACATGTGGCTGTGGGACAGCGTGTTTCACGCGATCGGCATCGCCCACTTCGATCGCGCGATGGCCCGCCGGGTGCTGGATGCGATGTTCGACGTGCAACGGGTCGACGGCTTCATCCCCCACCAGGCCGCCGCCACCGGTTGGCGCTCGCAGATCACGCAGCCACCGGTGCTGGCGTTCGGCATGGAACGCGTGATGGGCGACACGTCCGACCTCGACTGGATCGCGGCCCGGTTCGACCAATTGGCGGCTTATCTTCGGTGGAACGAGCAGAACCGCGACACTGATGGGAACGGACTGGTCGAGTGGTACATCGAGGCCAACGAACATTGCCGTAGCGGCGAGAGCGGGATGGACAACTCGCCCCGCTTCGACGATGCGGTGCAGTTGGACGCCGTCGACTTCAACAGCTTCATGGCGGCCGAGTACCGCACGCTGGCGCGCTTCGCGCGACTGCTGGGCCGCGACGACGACGCCCGACGATGTGATGCGCGGCATCGCGAGTTGTGCGCGTCGATCAACGGCCTGCTGTGGGACGAGTCGACCGGCTTCTACCAGGATCGCGACGTGGTCACGGGGCGGCGCACGGGCATCCTGGCCAACTCAGGCTTCCTGCCGTTGATCTGCGGCGCGGCCAGCGCCGAACAGGCCCAGCGGCTGGCGCGGCACCTGGAAGACCCCGCGACGTTCGGCACGACGGTGCCGGTGCCGTCGGTCGCCGTCTCGTCGCGGCGGGGCGGGGAAAAGGACATGTGGCGCGGCCCGATGTGGGTCAACCTGAACTGGCTCATCGAGATTGGCCTGCGCGACTACGGCCTTACCCAGGCCGCCGACCACGTGCGCGAGCGAACGGTGGCGGAAATTGTTCGCCACCACCAGCGCCACGGCACGTTCTACGAGTTTTACGACAGCGACGGTGCGACCGAGCCGGGCCACCTGGACCGCAAGGGCCACCGCGCCAGCCCCGGCGGCAATCCGTACCACCGCGTCATCCACGATTTCGGCTGGACTGCCACGCTGTTCATCGACATGGTCCACCGTGCAGCACTCGATCGCGCCCAGCCCGGCCAAGTCAAGCGCGTCTAAGCGTCGTTTCAACCGATTCGAATTTCATGATCGGCCAACCGATGGCCACGACAGAGGAACTGGCCCATGCTCGATTTTCAACGCAATCACACGGCCGTCGTTGAAGGCGCGGCGCCGTCGCGTCATCGCGGTCGTGTTGCCGTAGCCGCGGTTGTCGCGCTGCTGTCGGCGGCGCCGCACGCGAAGGCCGCCGACCCATCGCTCGTCGACGCCGTCGTCAACTACGCCGACACGATGCTCGAGCACGGCCGTGACCGGTACGGCGAGAAGCACACGCCGTTCTTCATCACGAACCTGTCGCGCACCGCCGAGGTGCCCGAATACCTGCACGAGGGCAACATTTCGCCCGAGAGCAAGAAACTCTACGGCTGGACCGACCGCTATTACGACCGCGCCTGGGGCGGGGCCAATCTGTTCCACCACATGCAGCTGCACGAGCTGCTCGCGTCGCTCAGCGAGTCCACCGGTAACCCGAAGTATCGCGACGCCAGCGATGCCGCGATCAAGTTCCTGTTCACCGATACGCAGAACCCGGAAACGAACCTGCTGCTGTGGGGCGAGCACCTGAATTGGGACGTTCGCCGCGACACGTTTTACTACACGAAGGACAAGTCCAAACCCCACGCCGATGCGCACGAACCCTTCGAGCCCGTCGCGCCCGAGTTCTGGGACCGGGCGCATGCGCTGGCGCCGGAGAACTTCCGCAAGTACGCGCTGGGCGTGTGGGAACACCAGATTTACGACCAGAAGACCGGCGTCTTCTCGCGGCACGCGAATTGGTCCACCCACCGCCCGCAGACCGATGGCGCCTTCCCGCGCGTGGGCGGTTGGATGATCCTGCTCTGGACCAAGGCGTACGCGTTGAACCCCGACGACGCCCAGCTGCGCGAGCAGATGCTGCACGCGATCGACGTGATGACCGTTTTCTTCGAAAGGCAGATGGTCGAGTCGACCGGCGCCCTCCGCGCCGGCCTTAATAAGGACGGCCAGGCCGTCGGCATGGCGCAGATGGCGTGGCTGGCGAACAACCTGATGTTCGCCGTCGACACCGAGCTTGCGGCCCAGTGGTTGCCCGAAACGCAGGCGAAGCGCCTGCGCGACCTCAACCGCCGGATCGACGAGTGGGCGCTGACGAAGCTGAATCACAACTTCGATGGCGAGCAGGCGGATCGTCCGCGCGGGTACCTGATCAAAGTCTACTCCGAGGACCTGCTGGCCGACGGCACGCATCGCCCGGGCGACCCCACCATGCCGGCTCGGCCGCGTGAATGGCCTTACACCAACGAATGGCTCACCGGGTACGGCTCGTCGCTCGCGTCGGAAACGGGCCGGTTGCTGCTGGAGCGTTACCAGACCACGCGCGACCCGCGCCTGCTGGCGCTGGCCCTGCAAAGTGCCGACGTCTACCTGACGTCCGAGCCGGTAACCGAGAACCTGCTTGCCACGGCGATGGCTAACGCGATCGAGTTCATGATTGA
The DNA here is from genome assembly GCA_035998445.1 of Tepidisphaeraceae bacterium. Classification (NCBI taxonomy): domain Bacteria; kingdom Pseudomonadati; phylum Planctomycetota; class Phycisphaerae; order Tepidisphaerales; family Tepidisphaeraceae; species Tepidisphaeraceae bacterium. The sequence goes on from DASYHQ010000051.1 coordinate 104,148, forward strand.
GGTTCACGGCGTGACGAAGGAGCAGAAATACCTCGACCGGGCCGTCCACTTCGCCGGCAAGGCCCGGGAGCTCCTGTTGACGGGGGACTCGCCGCTGCCCATGGCCTCGTCGAGCCATAACCATTACGAGGCGCTGGCCGGTTCCGACGAACTGCCGCTGGCGATGTGGAAGCTGGCGCAGGTGTTGAACGAGAAGCCGCAGTAGATCGGCGGACCCACGGCTCGCAGCTTCAATTACGGCACACGCTTAACGACCTTGCTCGGAGAACCCTTTGTATCGCCAACTAGTCAAGATCGCTTTGGTCCTGCTCGTCTCAGCAACCGCGTCGACGGCACGCGCCGCGAACTACGACATCCCCCGGCTCGACGGCATCACCATCGACGGCGACGTCGCCGACTGGGGCGACCGCGGGTTCCGCGTTGGCCTGTTCGATCGGTGGGTGCGGCTGGCGATGAAGCCGACGCTGACCGACGAGGCGGACCTGCGCGTCGGGTGGGACGACAAGGGCCTGCTGTTGCGCGTGGCGCGCGAGGACGCGCAACACTTCGAGCACGAGCAGCACTGGCGGCTGGACGCGATCGAACTGTTCGTGTTCGACCAGCCCGGCGGCAAGAACGGCCTGCAACTGGTCGTCACGCCCGGCCTCGACGAGACGCTGAAGGAGCTGCGGTGGGGCACCTACCTCGACATGCGCCCGCCCGGTTCGCCCAAGGCAACGCTGGAGGCCGTCCGCACCGTCGTGCCCGGCGGGTACGTGATGGAGATTCGCATCCCCTGGTCCAACCTGAACATCGAGCCGGCCGTCGGTCGTTCGATCGGGGCGCAGATGGTCATCGTCGACGCCGACGCCTCGCGCGATCGTGCCGACGTGGAGTTCATCTGTTGGTACCCCGACAAGGCGACCGCCTCCGATTCGTCGAAGGTGCACCGCCTTACGCTCGCCGATGCGCCGAGCGCGCCGGAGATGGCGCAGGTGGAACTGGTGCCCGACGGGCCGATGCGCGTCCGCACGCCCGACCGCCTGGCCGGCAAGACGCTGACGATCGAGCAGGACGGCCGCACGCTCGGCACGGTCGAGTTGGCCGGCTCACCGATCGCCGCGGCCGAGGTGGCGCTGAAGGAGCTCGATTTGAACGGACCACCGGCGACGCTGCGCGCGGCTGACGAGGTGCTGTCGGTCGTCACGTTCTACCGGCCACTGCCCGCCGCCCAGCGCGCGGTGCTGAGTCAGGCGATGAACACCGCCGACGAGAAGGAACGGTATCGCCTGCTGCGCTTCCTGCAGGCCGACGTGCAGTCCGACCCACGCCTGCAGGCGGACCTCGACAACCTGATGACGGTCGTCGACGCCTGGGCGAACAACTACGACCACGCCATGGCCGGTCGATTGGCCGTGCCCGGCACGTACCTCAACGCCATCGCCGCGCCCGGCTCGCCCGAGGAGGTTCGGGCCGATTCACCGGTCTACCCCATCTTCTGCCTGTATCGCGGCCGGCACCTCGCGTGGTGGGTCGTGGAGTACGGGCGGGGCTTCAGCCGCGCGTCGCGACAGGCGATCCTGACCGAGGCGCACCGACTGTTCGAGGTGGCCCACAAGGCCGCGCCGGGCAACCCGATCATTGGCATCTACCTTCGCAAGCCCATGCCGACGCCACCGCCGTTCGCGCCCGATGCCGCGGCGCCGGAATGGGCCAACGAGCAACGCGTGGCGACCGAGGGTCTGGCCGACATCATCCACTGGTGGATCGATCACCGTCAGCTGCCCGATGGCTCGTTCGGCGGCGAGTGGGGCGACGACGTCGAGATGTGGCGCGAGTGGGCGCCGATCCTCATCGCGTTCGACGACCCGAAGATCAAGGATGCCCAGGAACGCCTCTCGGCCTCGCTGTTCCGCCAGCCCCACATGGCCGGTGGCTACACGGCTGACGTAACCGACGTCGAACACACCAGCGAGGACTCGGCCGACACGATCACGCCCATGCTCCACCTGGCGCCAAACGACCCCGATTGGCGCGCCCGAGCCGAGCGGCTGGCGGAACTGACGCGCGATTTGTGGACCGGCATCAACGAGCGCGGACACCGGCAGTTCAAGAGCGTCGTCTTCAGCGGGGCAAGCGTCAGCGATCGCGACGTCGACGCGTTCGACACCGTCTACCACCCGCGCGTCGTGCAACCGGCGCTGCTGCTCTGGCAGCGCAATCGTAATGCGGCGATGACGGAACTGTTCACCTCCTGGCTCGACAACTGGGTCGCCGCTGCGGCACGTGAGGACGCGGGTAAGCCGGCCGGCATCGTGCCCAGCGCGATCCACTGGCCCAGCGGCGACGTCCGCGGCATCGATGGCCAATGGTGGCGGCCCGGCGCGTATCGCGACTCGATTTTGTACCAGTGGCCCAGCTCGCTGCGGCTTGTGCTGAGCACCCTGTTGCTGGGGTACGACATCACGGGCGAACCGCGATACCTCGAGCCGATCCTATCGATGGCAAAAATGCGGCAGGCCCACGTCGCCGCGGGCCTTGGCGATAACCCCGCCGACCATGAACCCGGTTCGCTAGCGTGGTGCGCCGCCCAGTTGAACGCGCCGCTGCTGGACGACGGCACGCTCGCCAAGTACCGAATGCTGACCGGCGACAAGCAGTTCGACGACCTGCTGCTGAAGGAGGCTGATGGGTACGTGCGCTACCGCCTCACCGGCGACGACGCCGCCGTCACCGCGGCGCTGCGCGGCACCGCCAACGCGATGCGCGTCGACCGTCCCGCCTACACCTCCGAGGTCCGCTGGACCGATCGCGTGTTCGTGTTTCACAACCGGTACTACAAGGAGAGCGGCGAGCGGGACATGACCGCCGCCGACACGCGGATGTTGTACGGCTCGCTCACCGGCGACCCGGGCTCGCCGCTGTACTTCCCGATGAACGCCGTGCGATGGAAGACCGTACCGCGCGAGTTCGCCGCGCTGGTGGACCACACGGCCGACCGCGCGTTCACCGCGCGCCTTTACCACTTCGGCCAAACGCCCCGGGCGATGTCCGCAGAGCTCTACGGACTGGCCCCCGGCGAGTACCAGGTCACCCTCACCGCGCAGGGCGCCGAACTGGCGAGTTCGACGGTTTCGGTCGAAACGTCCTCGACGATCGTCAGCCTCCAAGTGCCGCCGCGTGTGGTGTGCGTCCTGACGGTCAAAGCGAAGTAGGCGTGGCGAGTCACCGTCGTTCGGTCTGGCAGATACCCGAAAGGTTCTTGCATGTCACAGTTCAGAAAAGTAACCGTCGCCCTGTCCCTGTTCATCGGTCTGTCGTCCACGGCGAGCACCGCTCAGACGACGACCCAACCGGCCGACCCACAGCGTTACCTGCAGGTCGTGCAGCGGACTGCAGATACGCTGCTGGATACGGGTGTCGATACCTACGGCAGCGAGAAGACGGGCATGATCTTGTCGGTGCTGGACCGCAAGACCGGCAAGCCGCTGACGAAGCTGCCCAAGGCGCCGCACGGCGTGCGCTGGGGCGACCGCACCGGGCCCGGTGGGTCGAACGCCAACCTGCAGCAGGACCTTTACCGCACGCTGTACCACCTCAGCCGCATCACCGGCGACAAGCGGTACGCCGAGGCGTCCGACAAGGCGCTGTCCGACTTCCTGCGCATCGCCCAGCACTCGGAGACCGGCTTGTACGCCTGGGGCGAGCACCTCTATTGGAACTGCGTGAAGGACATGGTCGGCGACCACGACCCGGGCAACACGCACGAGCCCAAGCGGCCGTTTGCGACCATCGAGCGCGCGCTCGAGCTCGAGCCCGAAAGCGTCATCGCCTACGCCCGCGGCCTGTGGGAATACCAGATCACCAACAAGGAAGACGGCAACTTCTCGCGCCACGGCAAGTGGCACCGCCTGAGCTCGGGCAAGGACATGGACTTCGAGAAGGAGGCGTCGTACTTCATCGACACCTGGTCGCACGCCTACGCGCACACGAAGGACCCGCTGTTCGACAAGGCCACCCGCATCCTCACGCAGCGTTACCTCGATCGGATGAACGACCGCAACCTGCTCGACCTGGATTCGTCCGGCCGCGACGTGAGCAAGAACAAGACCGTGCCGCTGTGGATGGTGTCGATGGCGATCGAGACGCACGGCGCGATCGACCTCATGCCGCCCGAGACCGCAAAGGTGCTCGCCGAGTCGGCCCGCCGTCATGATGAGGGCTTCCTCGCGCTGAAGCACGAGCCGGCCGATCCGCAGAAGGGCTTCCTGTACTACGCCTATACGGATTCGGGTCTGCCGCACCCCGACAAGGCCAAGGAGACCGACGGGTACAGCCGGGCCTGGGGCCTCGGGTACGGCGTCAACAGCACCTCGATGTTCGTCCCGCTGCTCTACACGCGTCAGGCGCAACTCGGACAAACGCCCGAGGGCGACGCGTACCGCAAGCTGATCCTGCAAGCGGCCGATTTGTACAAGACCGCCCGGCCGACCGCCGAGCAGGACATTTGGGCGGGCGAGTATGGAACGGCGATCTTCACCGAACTGGCCGCCTATCGTCTGTCCGGCGACGCTGCTTCTCTGGATGCGGCCCGCGAGCTGGGCGATCTGGCGATCACTGCGCTCTGGGACGACGGTAAGACGGCGTTGCCCAGCGGCAGTTCCAAGACGAACTATTATGACGTAACCACCTATCCCGATACCGCGATCTTCGCGCTGCTGGCGCTGCACGAGGCCGTGAACGGGCTGGAGCCGAAGGTGCCGATCAGCGACAGCACGCGATAGCACGGGGTAGATTGATCCGCGCGTCCGACAAAAAGGCGAGTAATGAGCCAGACGATGAACGTGTTTCAAACCCAGGTGCGCCCGCTGCCGGTGGCCGACCGCTGGTGCGTGATGGCGTATTACTCACTGTCGCCGTACGCGCCGGATAAGTCCGGGCGATTGCTGATGGCGGGCGCCGATCTGGATCGTGGCGTGGGTGAGGTGCTCGTGCTGGATGCCGACCGAAAGGTCGTCGACCGGTTCGGCAGCGTGCCGGTTACACCGAGCTTTTGGCACACGGGCCTGTGGCAAAGCTGGTCGCGGGATGGGCGGTACGTCTACTACCAGTCGGGCACGCATCGCGAGCCGCGCGTGGTGCGCCGCACCTTGAGCACCGGCCAGGAATCTGAGGTCGCCGGCGACATGGAGGGGATCTGCCCCGCGGGTGAACCGGGCGTCGCCTGCGCGCACGGCATGCTGTACGCCGCGGGCTACGGCAGCGGCCATTACCGGCCGGAACTGTCGCCGTTCCCGTTCCAGTCGCGCGACGCGCATGGCATGTGGAACGTGTCGTTCGACCCGCCGACGTCGCGCCTCGTGCTCAGCACGCAGCAGATCCTGGACAGCCACCCGCATCGCGACCGACTTCTGGAGGCCGATCGGGAGATCGCTGCGCGGCTGGGGCCCGGCGAGGGCCTGACGCTGATGACGTACTGCGTCCGCTGGAACAACGAGGGAAGCCGCTGCCTGTTCTACTTCGGCAACCACTGCGTCGACCGCAGTCGCGGCGAGCCACGACTGGCTTACGTCTTCACGGCCGACCGCGACCTGCGCGACATTCGCTTGGCGCTGGACTTCGGCTTCGGCCGGTACGGCGTGCACTGGTCGTGGCAGCCGGACAACGAGCGGTTGATCGGCTACGGCCCCGACCCCGACCACCCCGGCCGCACCTGCCTGGCCGAGGTGCGCTACGACGGCAGTGGCTATCGGCGCCTCAGCGGCCACGCCAGTGGCGGGCATCCGTCGGTGTCGCCGATCGATGATGATTTGATCGTGACCGACGAGGGGGGCGTCGGTCACGGCAACGTACTGTTCCTGTCGCGCCGTACCGGTGAGGAGATCGCGCGCATCGCGCTGCCGAAGAACACCGGCGTGCCAGAGCGCGGCCAGCGCGACGCGACGCGCGTCTGCCATCATCCCGCCTTCAGCCCGACCGGCGACCGCGTGCTCTGCAACACGCTGCCGGGCCGGCACGCCACTTGTGCGGAGATCCTGATCGCGTGAGCCTGCTGTTCCGCATCCTCGATGGTGGCCTTAGCACGCCCGCCCGACGCACGCTGGGGCAGCGGCTTACGCTTGGGCTGGGGCGATGGCTGGCGCTGCGACACGCGCACGTGCAGGTGCCACCGAGCTGCATGGTGCATCCCGAAGCGCGCATCCACCCGCGCACCGGCACCATCCGTCTGGGCGAACGCTGCAGCATTGCGGCCGGCGCGGTGGTGCAGGGGAACGTGGAGCTGGGGGACGACTGTTCGATTCAGACCGGCACGATCCTGGTGGGGTACGGAACGCGCGACGATCGGGCGGGCCTGATCCGCATCGGCAACGGTGTGCGCATCGCGCCGATGGTGATGATGATCGCCTCCAACCATCGCTTCGACGGCGATCGACCGATCCGCCAGCAGGGCATGCAGCACGCGCCGATCACGATCGGCGACGACGTGTGGATCGCGGGCCGAGTGAACGTGATGGCCGGCGTAACGATCGGCCGCGGGTGCGTGGTGGGCGCCGGCGCGGTGGTGACGAAAGACATCCCGCCCAACTCGATCGCCGTGGGCGTGCCCGCGCGAGTGATCGCCAGTCGCACGGCGTCGCGCGATGCAGCTGTGGATGCGATGTACTAGCCGGAGCGAGCCGTTGATCACGTCATTCAAACCTTTCACCGACGGCTTCTACGAGACCGGCCACCAGGTGCATGACTGGGTCCTGCGCGAAGCGCGCGGCCACTTCCAAACCGACCGCGCCCGCCGCGCGAAGGTTACCGACGCCGCGTCGTTCGCCGCCTATCGCGAGCACGTGCGGGTGCAGTTTCTGAAGTCGATCGGCGGCCTGCCGCAAGAGAAGGTGGAGGCCGCGCCCATCGAGACCGGCCGCATCGCGGGGGACGGCTACGCGATCCGAAAGCTGATCTACCAGGCGCTGCCCGGCTACTACGTCACCTCGCTGCTCTACGTGCCCGACGGGCTGAAGGCCCCGGCCGCAGGCGTGTTGATGGCGTGCGGGCACAATGGCGCGGGCAAGGCGGCGCCGGCGTACCAGAAGGTCTGCATCGACCTGGTGCGCACCGGCTTCGTGGTGCTGATCATCGACTCGCCGGGACATGGGGAGATGGTGCAATGCCTCGACGCCGAGACCGGCCAGCCGATCGTCGGGATTAATACCGTAGAACACAGCTTTTTACAGATTTCCTCATCCATTTTAGGTCAGAACGTCGCGCGGTACTTCCTGATCGCCGCGATGCGTGGAATCGACCTGCTCGAGAGCCTGCCCGAGGTGGACGCAAGCCGGATTGGCGCCACGGGCAACTCCGGCGGGGGCACGCTCACGCAGTACCTGATGGTGACCGACCCGCGCGTGCGGGCCGCGATGCCGTGCTGCTCGGTCAGCACGCGCGAGAGCTACCTGCACACCGGCTCGCGCGCTTACGACGGCGAACAGAACCTGTTCGGCTGCCTGCCGGGCGGGGTCGATTACACCGACTTCCTAGCTGCCTTCGCGCCCCGCCCGGTGCGCGTGGGGGCAGCCGAGTTCGACTTCTTTGCCATCGAGGGGGTCGAGCAGGCCGTCGACGATGCGCACCGCGTCTACAGCGCGCTAAACGCCGAGGCGGCGATCGATCTGTGCATCGCCGTGGGTGAATCGCACGGCTACTCCACGCGCCTGCGGCGCGGGTGCGTCGACTGGTTCGCACGACACCTGCAGGGGCGCCCGGTCGAACCGTTGACCGACGACCCCGCGGTTCGCACGCCGGCCGAATTGCAGTGCACGCGTTCGGGGCAGGTAATGCGTGAATTTGCCGATGCGCGGTCGATCCTGGACCTCAACCGCGAAACTTGGCAACGGCAGCAGCCGATGACGCCATCGATTACGCGCGACGAGCTCGCGGCGCTCTTGAAGTTGCCCCCCGCGACCCCGCTGCGCGCCCGCCGGACGTCGCGCAGCGAGGGGGACGGCTGGACCGCCGAGCGCCTGTTCTTCTTCAGCCAACCCGGCATCGTCACGACAGCGGTGATCTACCTTCCCCGCACGCCGGTCACGCGCGCGACGCTGCTGCTGGTGCCCGATGGCACCGAGGGGCAGGAACCCTTCGCTAACGACATCGGTCAGCGCGTGGCCGCGGGCCAGGTCGTGATGGTCTTCGACGTGCGGGGCACGGGTGCCGTGAAGATGAACAAACGGAACGACGGCGCCGGCCTGGCCTTTCGCAGCACCGAGTTCCGCGTCGCCAGCGATCACTTCCAACTCGGCACCAGCCTCGCGGCCCGTCGGGCATACGACGTGCGGCAGGCACTGGCCTACCTGCGCGGGCGACCCGAGGTCACCGCCACCACTCCAGTCGAACTCGTCGGCCGGGGCTGGCCCGCGATTTACGGCCTGCTGGCGGCGGCGCTGGACGGTAAACTGACGGCGTGCGACGTGGAGCTTGGGGTCGACTCTTGGGAGACCGCGTTCGAACCACGGCCACTCGAAAGTACGGCGATTTCCGAGTCGCTCATCCTGCCGGAACTCGCCGGGCGCGCCGATCTGGTCGACCTTCATCGCTTGGCCAACGACAGCGAAAGCAAATAGTTCGCAAATCTTCCCTTAGCCGTGAACGGACAAGTATTAGCGACCGCATAAGCGGCCGGTTCTGCGCGTCTGCACCACCGGAATCCAACAAAAAAGTGGCCCCAAGCATGCAACAATTGTATGATTCGGTTGGGACGTTGTACGTGCAAAGGAAAACATAGGTGCTGAGCAAAACGATCAAGCCTCGTAAAATCATCGCTGAGAATGGCAAATCGTTCGCGTTGCGTGACCTTGCGAAGCTGGCCTCGGTCGATGTCAGCACCGTTTCGCGCGCGTTGAACAACGATCCGCGCGTTAAACCGACACGGGCAGCCATGATTCGCGAGTTGGCCGAGCAGATCGGCTACCGGCCGCGTCCGCTGCGCAGCAAACGTGCCCGGTCGGTCGGGTTGCTGGTTCCGCCCACGCCTGCGGGTGGGTACGACCAGTTTCTGGAGCGCATCGGTTGGGCCGCCCAGCGCGTGCTGGCCCAGCGGAAGATGCACGTGAACCTCGAGGTGGTAGGCGAGAACGGCTCTCGCCAGCTGCCGGCCATCGTCGAGCAGAACCGCGTGGATGGCGTCCTGCTCGCCGGCGCGTCTTCACCTGAACTCGCGCGGCAGATTCGCGAGCTGGGCATGCCGGCCGTCGGCATCAACGGCTCGATGGAACTGCTGGGGATCAGCTGTGTCCGCTCTGATCCGGCACCGGCCATCCACCAGGCCATCCTGAATCTGGCGGCCCGTGGACACGAGTCGTTCGCGCTGCTGATGAAAGCGATGAACTTCCCGACCGCCCACGCGCGCCACAGCGCTTACCTAGAGTCGTTAAAAGAGTTAGGGATCGACGCGAACCCCGAATGGATCGTCACCGACCTTCAGGAAGACCTCGCCGGCGGGCGCGAGGGCGTGCGCCAACTCCAAGAGCGGGGGGCGCTACCGACCGCCATCCTGTGCGAGAACGACTGGCTGGCCCTAGGGGCGATGCACGAGCTGCAGCGACAGCAGATCCGCGTGCCGCAGGACGTCAGCGTCGTCGGCCACGATGACCTGTGGGTCTGCGAACGCCTCGAGCCCACCCTGACCAGCATCCAGCGCGCCGAAGGCGAACTGGTGGAAAAGGCGGTCGACCTGCTGGTCGACCACATCGAGGACCGCCAAAAGGAACCGATCGAAATTCTTTTGCAAGGCAACATGGTCTGGCGCCAAAGCACCGGCCCGGCCCCCCAGCGCCTGCTCAATCGCAAATAAACCCGTCGACAAGGTGATTCGATGTTGAAACAGTTGACAAAGAAACCCGGAATAAAAATCCAACAGTTGCATTTCCGCGTTTGTGTGGTAGGTTGAGGGGGTAGAGTAGTTATTTCATTTCCCTGTCCGCCCACATCCTTTTGTTCCGGAGGCCGCGGTGCCAAATAACCAACAGATGCGTCATCGGTCGAACCGCCCGATCACTGGTTTCACGCTGGTCGAGCTGCTTGTCGTTATCGGAATTATCGCGCTGCTCATCTCGATGCTGTTGCCCGCCTTGAACAAAGCCCGGGCGGCGGGTGCGAAGATCACCTGCGCCAGCAACCTGCGGCAGGTCATGATCGGCACGATCATGTACTCCAATGACAATAGGGGTTCCTTCCCCTGTTTTTATTGGAATGCGACAAGAACGAACTACAATGCTTCCCGAGTTCGACCCGCAGCGCTGTTGAGCACCGGCAATCGCGGTCCGGTCTATCTGTCTCCGAAGGTCTGGGACTGCCCATCCGATGACACCCGCGGCAGAGACTTCGTCTCAGATCAAAGCACAGGCGCCTTTTATCCCGCCGGGGGATACAAGGCGGGTGGCGGTGCTAATAGTTGGTTCGCTACCTCCGGTAGTTTGATGACCGATAAGACCGTCGAGATGAACATCTCGTACGGCATCAACCGCACAGCGGGTTATGTTGACAACGAAAGCGGCTCGCCTGCGCTTTTCGCCATCTACAAACCCGCCAACCGTGGCGGGCGGTCGATCACAGACCCGATCTACTTCGACATGGAAGCCGGCGTCGACGGCGCGCAGCATTCATTGGAATGGCAGCATACGTGGTTCAGTCGGCTGACGGGTGGCTATGGAGATTCGCGGTACTCGGGCCGGCACAACGGGTACATCAACGTCGCCGCCGGAGATGGTCACGTCGAGTCGATTAAGATCCCACGTCGATTTAACACAAATTCTGGTGGCGTCGGCATGACCGGTGCCGAAATGCGACCATTCGTCAATGACGTGTCGCGCAACAGGGCGAATCAGAAGCAGTATCAATAAGTAAGCCGCCGAGCCCGGACCACGCGACGGCAGGCCGAGTGCATAGCACGGTCCTTCCATTCATCATTTGATGGATGGAAGGATCTTTTTATTCCGGAGTTCGTCTGGAAGGGTGGTGATTTGACGTTCTGGCTGGCAGCCCGAGCGTCTTCCGCGCTCAGGCCGATGGGTGGTCACGGAGCAGTGTCCTCATGATTTTGACCCTACAGTTGGGCGCGACCCTGTTTTTGGTCGCTCTTATGGCAACTACCGGCACGGCGCAGCAGGATGCTGCCGCAACGCGGGTTACGACAGCGTCGTCGGACGTCAATCGAGCAGTGGTGGAAGAAGCCGTACATCCCTTGCGAGACATCCCGTATCTCGGGCCTGACCGCAAGGAAAAGATGGACCTCTACCTACCCGCGGCGGCCGTAGAGGGGCAAAAGCGGCCGGCGATCGTGATCATTCACGGGGGTGGGTACACCGGTGGCAGCAAGTCGTCGAGGCGCGAGATCCAAATGGCGCAGACGCTTAGCGCCGCGGGATATGTGTGCGCCAGTATCGACTACCGCCTGGCCAGCAAGGGAAATCCCTCATGGCCCGGCGTGTTGGAAGACTGCCGCGCTGCCGTGCGATTCTTGCGGGCGCATGCCGATGAATACGGGATTGATCCGGAGCGCATCGGTGCCATCGGTGGCTCGGCTGGCGGGCTGCTGTCGCTGTTGCTGGGCACGCGCGAGGAGGCGCCGGCCGCCGACGGTATCAGTGGTCGAGTGAGCGCGGTCGTCGCGCTGTATGCCCCGACCGACCTGACCGTGACCGAGCGAGAGCGCACGGTCCTGATCGGCCATTCCCGTGCTGAGCGCCCCGACCTTCACAAGGTGGCCTCGCCGCTACATCGGTTGACGCCCGATTATCCCCCAACGCTCCTCATTCATGGAACGGCCGACAAGACCGTCGAACTGGCGCAATCGGAACTGCTGAAGGCCGCCATGGAGAAGATGAACCTCCAGCATGAGCTGATCGTCGTGCCGGGCGGCGCGCACTCCTTTCCATTAAAGAACGACGCCGTCGACTTTCGAGCTAAGGTCGTGGAATTCTTGGATAGGTCGCTACGCGTTGCTCCGCTCCAGCTGAGCCCAGCGAGGTAGCAGCAGCCCGATCGTGCCTGTTGCGACAGCGACAACCCCACTTATTGTCTGGCGATCATCTCAAAAAGGGCGTGGTGAATCCGCAACGTTAAGCTGCGTTCACAACTGCCGCGGTGTTGCCCCAAGGTATAAGTGTAAGTTGCTGCGCGGCGGCAGCGGGGTCGTTCTTCCGCTTCAAAACAAACATTCAACCACATCGGCTGCTGGCGCATTTCTCATGTCCAAACGTAAGCCTAGGTTGCCAACTGTTGGCAAAATGCTCGCATTGTTTTTGCAATTGTTGTAATCGGTGGTAAGTTTCACCGATCGCCCATGTCTTGGGTGTGACTGGAATTCATTTAGGAGGTGTTGATGAACGCGGTTGGTAAATTGGCTTGTGCGTGCGCCGGTGTGGTGCTTCTCAGTTCTCTTGTTCCCGCTGTCCATGGCGAGGCGGTCGTCGAGTGGCAATTTAATGGTGACACGAACGTCGCCGCAAATGGTGACGTGGCCCTGACCACTCCCGTCGCAGGCACATCCGAGGTGTCACGCCTTGGCACCAACGTCGGCAACACGTACCAGGCGGGTTCCACCGGGATCAACACGACCCAATTCCAGTCGTTCTTGGGCACAGGGTACTACGACGCGCCGAGCGGCGATTCGGGTGGCGGCGTTTACAACGAGTATGGGCTTCGCACGCTTGGCGGAAATGGTGAGGTGCGCGACTACTTCGGATTCAGCGGTTTCGGATCCTCGGCCAATGCGCGAGGTGGCACCGCATACATGGTCATCCGACCGAAGGATGGCTTCACCTCGGGCACACGGGCGTTGATGGGCACCGGGTATAACTTCGGCGCGACCACGAGCACCGGCGCGCTTCGTCTCTATTCCTCGGGTGGCGCGGGCAACCCGCTGGTGTTCGAGGCAGGTATGGGTGAGCAACCGAACCGCAGCGGCCTTTACGGCGGTGCTGTGGACACGGACATCAACGGCGACGGTGATGTTGGCGATTGGGTTATCGCCTCGACGTCGGCCACGACGAGCTGGGACTCGGACAGCTGGTACTTCATCGGGGCCAGCTGGCAGGGCGGCCAGGCACCGGTCCTGTATCTCCGCGAACTGAGCGAGGGCTCGGTCGCGGCGATCGGGCAGGCAGCGGCGGCGGGCGGCAACGTCGTCGCGGGGATTCCCAGCGTGACCGGTAACGTGGACCCCGGCGCAGGCGCGTTTGTCCTGGGCGCCTATCCGGTCGATTCAGGTGGTGGTCCCCGCATGCGTAACGCCGCGCTGGCCCAGTTCGCCTACGCCCGCCTCGACAACACGTTCAGCAGCACGGCGGACATGGCGGCGGTTTACGAGAGCCTCGTCGTGGCCGTGCCCGAACCGTCATCGCTGGCGATCGGCGCGGTGGCGGCGGGCCTGCTCCTTCGTCGACGCCGAGATGCGGTCGCTTCGTTCGACTGCCCGCATGTAACTTCGCCGGCTCGATCAGCATGAATGAGGGGGTAAATCGGGCTGGCACTGCAAAACCGCAAGCGATCCTCAACGGGTCGCTTGCGGTTTCACCGCCATGCGAACGGGCGATGGATTGGCCGCTACGCCCGATACTGCGACCCGGTCTGACGCTGTTCTCCATTTAGCATGACGCGCAACGCCGACCTCACCATCGATCTGTGGACAAACGCTGTGCCTGGCGAGGTGGCCGGTCATACGGTGACTGAGCGGCTGCTCGATGACGATGGCGTGCAGCGCGTCTCGCACGTCGTGCGGCCGCAACTCTTTGTGTTCAATGCCGATCCACACGCGAAGGCGGGCGGGCGAACGACCGTGCTGATCCTGCCGGGTGGGGGGTACAGCCGGCTGGCGATGCAACACAATGGGGAGCATCCCGTGCAAGGATGGCTGAACAGCATCGGCGTGCACGTGGCGGTGCTGAAGTACCGATTGCCCAGCGACGAGATCATGCAGGACAAGTCCGTCGGCCCGCTGCAGGACGCGCAGCGGGCGGTCCGCCTTGTTCGACAGCGCGCCCACGAGTGGAGCGGCCAAGAGGCGATCGTCGGCATCTACGGCGGGTCGGCCGGTGGGCACCTCGCCGCCTCCGTTTGCACCTGGTTCGATGAGCGCATCTACCCGCTGGAAGCCAACGTCCCGACCGCTCGACCGGACTTTGCGATGCTGATGTGCCCGGTCATCACGATGGTCGATCCACTGGTTCACGCCGGCTCGCGACGCGCGTTGCTCGGCGAGTCGCCCAGCAGCAAGCAACTGGATCGTTTCTCGGTCGAGAAACAGGTCGGGCCGCAGACGCCGCCGACGATCCTATTTCACGCGATCGATGACGGGTCGGTGTCGTACCAGAACAGCGTCCTGTACCTGGAAGCGTTGCGACGCGCCGGCGTGCCGGCCGAATCGCATTTTTACGAGCGCGGCGGGCACGGTTTCAAACTTGGCAAAGCCGGTGAGAGCACCCTCGCCTGGCCCACCAACGCCGAGGCTTGGATGCGGATGCACGATTGGGTGTAACGCCCTCACGGCGCCGGAAAGCGCACGAAATTCTTCGTTCACGTACGCCGGCGGGTGAATCAGCCCCCGGCGCGTTTTGTTTAGCCGTTGGCAGTCACCAAAGGACAGCATCATGAAACATCTCAGCAGACTGATCGCCGCAGCGTTCGTAACGACCGGGGCGATGGCGTGGGCCCAGCAGGGCGGTGACACGGGGACGCAGGACGCGCTCGCGAAGCTCGATGCCGACGGGAATGGCCTGTACGACGACGCGGAGCGCAAGGCGCTGCTGGACGTGCTTCAGAAGCAGTACCCGACCGAACTGGCCGGCACCTTCGACCACGACGGCGACGGCAAGGTGACGATTCCCGAACAGACGCAGGGCCGGCATCCGCTGTCGACCGTTATCCCCAAGACCTTCCCGCAGAGCGACGTGAAGATTCCGTGGGGCATCGACATGTTCCCCGAGTGGATCTCGACGGCCTACCTGCAGGAGGACCTTGAGCCGGGCGAAGTGAAGGAACACGCCCCCCGCGGCCTGTTTACCAAGCACAACGCCACCCCGGTGAACGACAGCAAGCTGCCCAAGCGTGCCGCCGACCGCGGCGGCATCGAGTTCGCGGCCAACTCGGGTCAGCAGCTGACGATGCCGGGCGCGCGCGATGCCCGTTGGAACTACCGCTGGTGCGTGCTGACGTTCAAGGTCGATTCCGGCACCGGCACCGATGCCGAGACGCTCCTGCTCGACCTGAACACGGGCAACGGCCCGGCGCGGTCGTCGCCGAAGGTTTGGTTCCACATGGACACCGGCCTGCACGTGCAGTTCGTCGGTTCGAACAAGAGCGGCCTCGACAAGCGCGTGATGGTCGCCGAGAACGTGCTGGCCGACGGAAAGACGTGGAACGTGCTCGTGTGCGGCATGCGTTACGGGCAGATGTTCGCGTCGGTGAACGGCGTGGAGCTGAAGACCCAGTCTCCCCAGCCACCGCGATTCTCAACCGCCCGGCCGGATGTTCCTGCGGAAGAGCTGAATTCGTATCTCGGCGATCCGGGGCAAGGCGCCATGGCGTGGGCGTACGACTCGCTGATCTTCGGCCTCACGGAACCGTCGGAGGCGATGGTCCGCAAGATGACCGGCTGGGCGGCGCACCGGCTGGGGTTCCAGGAAAGTTTGCCGGCCGACCATCCGTACCGGAGCGCCCGCCCGGTGATGGACGCCGAGGACCTGCCGGACCGCTATGTGCATGATGAGGCGAAATGGCTCGTGCTGGGTGAGAAGGTGAAGGACAAGTCCGTCACCCGCGTGAACGCTGGCGGACCGCGCGTTGATCCCAAGGGGTTCGAGCGCGTCTTCCACGACGATTTCCGCGCCAACCGCCTCGGGGACAGCCGCAACGGCGACGGCGACCTCTGGGTGGGTCCTGGCTTCAACACCGCCGTCGGTGTCGATTCACCACTGATCCCACCGGGGCAGGAGCCCAACGCGTATCCGTACGACGAGAAGAACCAGAAGCAGACCGTCGCGCTGGTCGACGAGGGGAACGGCCGCTGGCGTGCTGGGGCGCTCTACACCGTAAACGACATGGGGTACGGCTACACGTGGAAGGGCCCCAAGGTCTTCCGCATCCGCTGCATGTTCCCCAAGAGCACGCAGGCGGATCTGACCGGCGGGCTGTTCCCGGCGTTCTGGTCGTACGACCCCGACTTCCTCTTCTGGCGCACCGCCAACCGCACGGAAGTCGATTACTTCGAGTTCGACGGGCAGAACGGCAACTGGCTGAACGGGCTGTCGACCCATCACCATTACTCGCACCTGCGCGAGAACATCTTCGCCAAGAACCCCGGCACGTATAAGCGGTTCAAGGTATACGGCGGTGAGCTGACCGAGGAGAAGAGCAACATCCCCGGCGGCATCTTCCTCTGGGACGGCCAGTACCACACGTGGGAGTTCGTCTTCGACCGCGACATGACGTACATCAACGTCACCATTCCCGGCCCCGATGGGAAGGACCGCTGGGTCGAGATCTGCCGCGCCCCGACCGCGCCGACGTACCTGAACAACCTGGACCTGCAGTTCAACATGGCGCTGAAGGCCCGCTACGGCAAGCCGACGAGCCGCGAGGACTACACGGTCGACTTCATCGAAGTGCTGCAGAAGTCCGAGGACCTGCAGACCGTTCCGGCGCCTTTCACCGCCAAGCCCACGCTTAGCGGCTCGAGCGCCGCCGGCAGCACGATCACGTGCGAGCCGAACCTGAAGGGCGTCACCGACGTTCGCTACTACTGGTTCGCCGATGGCTACCCGCTGACCTACAGCCCCAGCAACACCTACAAGATCACCGCGGCCGAAGCCGGCAAGGAGATCCGTTGCATGGTGAGGGCCGTCGGGGCGCTGGACAAGCCCGAAGCGTGGAGCGAACCACTCAAGTAATCCGTCCGGTTTCATGGCGACCGCGGTTCCAGCACGCTTCGACGGCTGGCGCTGCGGTCGCCCTGTTTTGTATCGTGTTCAACTTGTCGGCACAGGCTGGTTCATCTGAACCGCACCTCAGGAGACCTATGAAGAAATCCTCATTCGCAATCGCGTCGGCCGCTTCCCTGGCGCTGGCCGGCGCCGTGTGGGCGCAATCGCTTCCTGCGCAGAACGCCACAGCTCCGTTGGACGCGGACGGCAACGGCCTTTACGACGACGCCGAGCGAAAGCAGTTGATCGACGTGCTGCAGCAGAACGTCCCAAGCATTAAGGGTGCGACGTTCGACGCCGACGGCGATGGGAAGGTTACCGTTCTCGAACAGGCGCAGGGTCGTCACCCTCTGACGATGACGATCGGCGGGGAACTGCTCAAGAGCGGGGTGCAGATCCCATGGGCCATCGATGCGTTTCCCGAGTGGATCACGACCGCCTATGTGCAGGAAGACGTAGCCGAGGGCACGGTGGCCGAGCACCCCACACGCGGCAACCAGAAGCGGCACGGCACGCAGGAGTCGGAAGACTCGCGCCCGCGGCGGGCGGCCGATCGTGGCGGCGTGGAGTTCGCCGCAAACACCGGCCAGCACCTGACGGCGCCCGGAAGTCGCAACGCGCAGTGGGATTATCGCTGGACGCTCCTGACCTTCCGGATCGACAAGAACACCGGCTCGGCCAACGAGACGGTGCTGCTGGATCTGAACAAGGGAGATCGCTCGCTGCGATCGTCGCCGAAGGTATGGTTCGACAAGCAGAGCGGCCTGCACGTGCAGTTCGTCGGCCGGAACAAGGGGGGGCTGGACCGACGAATCATGGTTGCAGACAACGTCGTGGCCGACGGCGAAACTTGGAACGTGCTGGCCTGTGGCATGCGATACGGACAGATGTACGCCACGGTCAACGGGGTAGAGCTATCGACGCAGGAAAAGCAGCCGCCGCGATTTGCCGGGGAGCTTCCCCCGGGCGAGGGCCTGCTGACCCACCTGGGCGATGCGCGCAAGACGAACATGGCGTGGGCGTATGATGCGCTGGTGTTCGGCTTAACCGAACCCTCGGAAGCGATGGTGCGAAAGCTAACGGCTTGGGCGGCGCACCGCGTTGGAAGCCAGAAGCTGCTCCCGGAGAACCACCCGTATCGCGCCCATCGCCCGACCATCGACCGCGAGGACTTCCCATATCGATACCTGCCCAACGAAGAGCAGCGCCTGGCGTGGATTGGGAAGGTAAAGGGTGATGTGGAGGCCAAGATGGTCAACGCGGCCGGACCACGTGTTGAACCTGAGGGATTCGAGCGGGCCTTCTACGACGATTTCCGCGCCAACCGCCTCAGCCCGAGTACCAGCGGCGAGGGGGACCTCTGGCAGGGGCCGGGATGGAACAGCTCGGTCGGCGTGGACGCTCCAATGCTCGAGCCCGGCCGCACGCCCGACGTCTATCCCTACGACGCCGAGAAGCAGCACCAGGGCGTGTCCGTCGCCAACGACGGCGGCAACATGCGCAGTGGCGCGATCTACACCATTAACAACCAGGGCCACGGCCACACTTGGCGCGGTCCGAAGATATTCCGCGTCCGCGCCCGTTTCGACAAGCCGCTGGAAGGCCAGGGCCCTCCAGGCGGGCTGTTCTCCGGATTCTGGTCGTACGACAACGACTTCCTCTTCTGGCGCACGGCCAACCGCATCGAGATCGACTATCTCGAGTTCGACGGCATGTATCCCAACTACCTGAACAGCTTCTCCACCCACCTGCACTACTCGCATTGGCGTGAGAACATCCACGCGCTGAAGCCGGCCGGCTACCCGCGCGCCAAGGGATACGGTGGCGAGCTGACCGAGGAGAAGAGCAAGCTTCCCGGTGGAATCTACATCTGGGATGGCGAGTTCCGCACCTGGGAGTTCGTCATCACCGAGGGGACGACCTACGTCAACGTTACCCTTGCTGACAAGGACGGGAAGGAGCGTTGGGTCGAGGTCTACCGCATTCCCACCGAACCCACCTACCTCGAGCGCTTGGACCTGCACTTCAACCTCGCTCTAAAAGGCCGCCGCGGTGGACCGGCGGAGGGGAAGCGGGAATCCTACGCGGCGGACTGGATCGAGGTCCTGCAGAAGACGGATCAACTCCAGCAGGTGCCGGCGCCGTTCACGGCCAAGCCGAAGCTGGCCGGCAGCGTGACGGCCGGCAGCACGATCACGTGCGAGCCGAACGTCGAGGGCGTCACCGACATCCGCTACTTCTGGTACGCCGACGGCTATCCGCTGACGTGGGGCACCGACAACACCTACAAGATCACCGAAGCCGAGGCGGGCAAGTCGATCCGTTGCATGGTGAAGGCCGTCGGCGCTCTGGACAAGCCCGAGGCGTGGAGCGACGTGATCAAGTAACACCGATCGCTACGAAATGTCATTCTTCAAATCGCCACCGGCTTGCCGGTGGTCTTTTTTTTTGAAGGCATGTTCGTCCGCGTGTAGGGACGATACCCCGTGTCGCCCCTACAGGTTCCCCATCCTTTCACTACAGATATTCGGCGCCTGGTCTTCAATCTCCCTCAGAATTTCCCATTTTTCCCTGCAACCGCCCTCATCCCTACGGCACGCGGGTTGCTCTAGAGGTTCCTTGACTACCACGGTAACGAAACGCGAGCTTTGGCGCTTGCGGCCGATGGGAAGGGAACGAACAGGAGACTGCCATGTTGACCACACTTGCTGCCGGGGCCCTGATTGCCCAAGCCGTGCCAAACCTGCTTTGGCTGGCCATTGTGTTCTTTATTATCGCAATCATCGCGTACGTGCTGGGCGCCCGCGGCGTGGCCGGCATGAGCGCTGGCATCGGTCGCACGCTCCTGTTCGTGTTCATCGTGTTGGCCGTCATCGTCGCGATCGTCTCGCTGATGAGCGGTGGCGACGCGGTATAACCCCGGCACCCAAGTTACCCAACCTTGTCGCATCTGCGACAAGGCTTGGGAGGCTCCGACCTGCATCGCCAAAACTGAGGCGTCGGAAAGCCAGAAGCACACCGGCTGGGCTGCAATCGTGCAGCCTGGCCTATCGGAAAGTTCGCGAAGGCACGCCCGCTCAGATCGCTTGGGTTTTGCGTTGGACCGGAGTTTGTATCCTCCCCCAACGTCATGACCTCAGAACGATCGGCGGGCGTCGTCGTTTACATCTCCACCTTGCACGGCCGCGAGTACCTGCTCCTCGATTACGGTCGGTACTGGGACTTTCCCAAGGGCCACCTCGAAAAGGGCGAGGACGACCGCACGGCTGCGCTGCGCGAACTGCAGGAAGAAACCGGCATCACCGACGTGGTGCTGGACGCCAGCTTCTTCCATGAAATCCAGTACACCTTCCGCAGCCGCAAAGGACCGCTGGTTGATAAGACCGTCGCGTTCTTCATGGGCCAGACGCAGACGCGCAAAGTGAAGATCAGTGACGAGCACGTCGCGTACGCCTTTGTGCCTTATGAGGATGCGGTAAAACAGGTGACTTACGCTAATGCGCGAAACCTGCTGAAGAAGGCGGAAAGCCGACTGGATGACGCCGCTAAGAGCGACAGGATGGCGTAGGTAATCGTGTCGGTTGTTGTTAGCGAGCTCGTCAGCCGGAGGATCTCTTTCTGCCCGGCGCGAATACGGGGGGAGATCGTTCGAAGTACCTCAGGATGATGATTCTTGTTTGAAGACGCTAGAGCGTGTTAGGCACTTTCGGGGTCAGTAACGCAGGCGTGACGACGCTGGGTGCCACGGTTTGGTACGCCAAGCCGTGTCTGCGTGTACCGGCACGGCTTGGAGTACCAAACCGTGGCACCCAAGCCAGTTTCTGAGCTGGAAAGTGCATAACCCGCTCTAAGCTTTCTTCCCCACCGTCTGCCGCGCCTTCTCCAACTCCATCGCAACGTTCTGCGTGCGCACATGAGCCACGCGTAGCGGTTCAGTAAGAGCCGACGCCCAATTTAGCGATTGCCGCGACAAATCCAGTTCCGCGGGCCCCTCGCCAGTCGACCACATCGCCAGCCAGCGCGTCACCCGGCGGCCCGTCATCCAGCGCAGCGCGAGCCAGAGCACCACGAAGTAGATCACCAGGAACGACACCGTGGTCAGCAGGTATGTCGTACCGAGAATGCGAACCATCAGCAGGCCCAGTTCCTGCCCGGTGCGTGCAAAGCCCGGCTGCAGCGCCGCCTCGAGCAGGGGTTGGACGAACGGGAACCAGAGCAGTGCGCCGATCGTCAGCGTCCAGCGCAACAGCGCCGAAATTGGGTTGCGAGAGCGCCCGTAGCGGGCCAGCACGTAAGACCGCTGGCGTTCGATCGTATCGATGAGCACGCTGCGCAGCTGGATGACCGCCAGTTCGGCGTCGCGGTCATCCCACAGCTTTCGGCCGATGAAGATCGTCGCGACGGCTGGCGAGGTCTGCCGTACGTGGGCGAACGTCGCCTGCAGTACTTCGTGCATCGGTCGGCCGTTCAGCGTGAGGTACGAATCGACCCATCCACCCGTCGACCCCAGCGCCCGCACCGCGGCGCCACCGCGCACGATCGCCAGCAGCGCGATCAGCAGTGGCGACAGCAGCGAGTGAACGAGGTTCACCAACGGCCACCGCGCGACGCGCACGCCCGTGGCCTCGTCGATCAGCGAGGCGCGATAGATCGGATCGCTCGCCAACCGCGGCAGAGACTGCTCGAGCAACGGCCCGACCACCCGCGCCGCCAGCAGTTCCTCGGTGTCATTGCGCAGCCGAGCGAGCCGGTCGGCACGCTCGGGCAAGTTCTGCGTCGCCATCCACGCCACGAGCGACCGGTCGCGCTGCTGCCCGGCCAACTGGCTGGCCTGCGCGACCTCGCTGCGCGATCGCTTGCGCGTCACCGCCCGCTGCAGTTCCGGCAAGTCGTACGCGGCCGGCTCGCGCGCGCTGACCACCCAAACGCGCGGCGGCTCCATGCCGACCGCGGCGCCGACGCGGGCGGCGTAGTCGTCGCGAATCTCGATTATCGCGGCCTCGTCGCCGCGCAGCTGGTCGGCCTTGTTCAGCACGAAGACGAAGTTGCGCGGGTCGTTCCCCTCGGCCACGCGGTTGAGCATTTGCCGGGGCTGCTGGTCGGCGTACTTCTCGATGCTGACGAGCCAGATCGGGTAGAGCATGTGCCGCAGCATCCGCCGCGTGAGCGCCAGGTGAGACTGAAAGTGGCTATCAATATCGGGCAGGTCCAGCAGCACCCGCGCCGGGTCGCCCGCCAGTGTGTGCAAGACAATGCGATACTGGCCCGCCGCCTCGCGCTCGAGCAGTTCGCGCACGGCCGGCTCTCGCGACTCGTGCACGTACGCCACCACGCCATCGGTGCCCGCCCCATGCGAAGTGACCGCCGTCACCGTCTGGCCCGCCAGCGCGTTCACCATCGCGCTCTTGCCGACCTCCTTCCCACCGATGAGCCCGACGAAGTAAAAGTCGCTCTCGTCGATGTCGCTCGACAACGTCGGCGCATCCGCCTCCAGTAACCGCGGTGGCGCGGCGCCGGTCAGCTCGATCGTGTCGCGGACAAGTTGATGAAGGTCGGCGGACATAATCTCTCGGCAGACGGGTTTTCCGGTCCCTCTCCCGGTACGCCGGGAGAGGCTAGGTGAGGCACTGTCTGACGGATCCACGTAAACGGGCATCGGCGCGATTGTCATCCCGAAGGGAGCCTAAGGCGACCTGAGGGATCTCGACCGACCGACGGTGCGGGCCATGGGAGATCCCTCAGGTCGCCAAGGCTCCCATCGGGATGACACGCGTGTCGCCAGCGTGCAATCCATTGGACAGGCTTCAAGTGATTTCCCAACAAGCGAAAACCCACCCGTGTCATCCCGAGCGGAGCGGTAGCGACTCGAGGGATCGGTACTGAGGACAGTTTCGGACAGTTCGAGATCCCTCAGGTCGCTACCGCTCCCATCGGCATGACAACTGTCGCCACCTTTGTTACTCGTTCTTCACACCATCTCCTCCATTTCGTTCGCCGCGTTCTCGATCGACTCCAGTGCTCGTTTGTCCGCCGACCGCGAATCAAGCCACGCCGTGACCGAGGCGATCTGGTCATGCGCGAGCTTCGTGAAGCGATCGGAGATGGCGACGTTCGTGGCGCGGGTGCGGGCGGTGACCTCGTTGCTCAGGCGTTCGGTCATCCACGCCGCCAGGCTGTAGCCGCCGAGGATGATGAGGTCGATGGGGCCGAAGAACGCGTGGTGCGTGGCGACGACGATCGTCAGCAGGTACGGCGCGGCCTCGGAGAACTTCGACAGCCGGTCAGCGCCTGGCAGCACGCTCATCAGCTTGCGCAGCAGGCGCGTGTCGCGCGGGTCGGCGTTCCAGCGGGCCTCCAGCCATTCCTTCAGCGCCGCCAGTTCATCATCGGCAATCGCCGCGGCACGATCGGCGGGCAGGAAGGCATCGGTGTAGGTCGGGTCGGCCGTCAGTGGGGCAAGCGCATCCGACGATCGCACGGCGTCGTCCACGCGCGATCGCACGACGGCGAACGCATCCATCAACAGCTGCCGGAAGTCGGGGACGTTCTTCGCCTCGTCGGCGTACGACGGCGCGCCGCCAGACGACACCTCGCCGCGCGCCACGTAGTCCCATGCTGCGCGTGGTAGGCGCGCCAGTAGCGACGGAATCTGCCGCGCGCGGTCCAGCACGCGCTGCGGGCCGATCAGGTAAAGCACGCTGCGCTGTTGCAACCGGCGCTGCAGCTGCTGCGTGATCGGGTTGACGTCGACCCCGGCCGGCGGCGTCTCCATCGCGCGCAGGCGGTTGATGACATCGTCGACGGCGCGACGTTCGGCGCGCAGCGGCGCAATGACATGATCGCGCAGCCGGCCAACCAAATCGTGCAGGCGCGCCGCGGCGCCGTCGCGCGCCTCGGCCTGTTCGTTCACCTTTGCCAACCAATGTTGCAGGTCGGCCAGCGCTGCGCCGGGCGGCGGTTCGATCGCGGCATCATCGCGCGGCACGACGAACACGCTGGCCTCAGGCCAATCCCGAGAAGCCAGCAACGCGCGGTAATCGTCCAGCACCACGCGCTCCTCGCACTTGTTCATCACGAACGCCGCCGGCAGCTGGTACCGCGACGCGAGGCGGTAGTACGGCAGCAGCTCGGTCATCTGATATTTTTCCGGCGTCACCACGAACACGACCGCCGTCGCCCAGCGGAACGCACGGTCGGCCTGCGCGTGGTGGGCGGGGTGGTCGCCGTCGAGGTCGGGCGTGTCGATCAGCACCACGTCCGTCGGGGCGCCGGCGACGATCGCCAGCTGGTCCGGCGTGCCGCGCGCGGGTAGCGGCACGTCGGTGACATGTTCAACCCCTAACCAGCCGGGCGGCACATCCTCGCGCTTTCGCGCGACCGCGACGCAGCCGGCGGTGTGCGTGCGCCGGAAGCTGGCGGCCGTCAGCGTCTGGTCCAACAGGCGATTGACCAGCGTGCTCTTGCCCGTGCCGGTGCCGCCCAGAATGGCCACCAATGGCGTTGCGCCGCGGCCGCGATCCAGGTGAAACGCCAGCGCCGCCGCGTCCGTCCGGTGTCGCCGCACGGCTTCGTGCGCCGCGGTAGCGGGCAGCGACGACAACGCCGCGTCAAGGCGGCGCAGGTGCGACCGAATCTGGCTGGTGGAGGCGCTCATCGTGCGTCAGGATCATACGCGCTTCAGCCAAGCGGTGCGCGGGGTCGGTGGGACGCGCGTCCTGCGAGCTATTGCCCGGCGGCGGGTTGCGCGCCGACGTCGCCGAAGAGGATGTCCTTCAGCGAGTCGCCGATCTCCGTGAGCGCGCCGGGCGCGACCTTCAAATCGCCGAGCGTGCCGGTGACGGAGACGGCTTGCAGGCTGCCCTGCAGGACGCTCAGGATGTCGTCGGCGCTGGCCAGGAAGGGGACCTTCGTGTCGCGCAGCGGGCGCAGGGTGCCGGTGAGCCAACCGACCACCGGCGATTCCTGACCGGCGGACAGATCGCTTACGGTGGCGATGCCGCGCATCTCCACGCCGTTCTCGAAGTAGGTGAACTTGTTGAGGTCGACGCGCCCGCGCTCGATGCGCGCGACGATCGTGCCGGTGCCGTTGCGGCCGCCGCCGCCGCTGAAGACCACGTTTAACTGCTTCATCACCTGCCCGATCGGGCCAAAATTGGTCAGGTTGCCGTCGCTGAGATTGACGCGTGCATCGCCGATCAGGTTGGCCATCGCGATCTCATCGGCGAAGAAGTTGATCTCGCCGGCGAGTGAGGCGTCCAGCGGCTTGTCGTCGGGCTTGGCCGCCTGCACGAGCGGGTTGAGCTGCAGGCCCTCGAAGCGCAGCGAGACCTGCGACATCACGATGTCGGCCCGGCCGGCCTCGCGCAGGATTGGGTCGTCGGTGACGTGGCGCGCGGCGCGGGCCCACAGGTCGACCGTGCCGCCGGCGATCTCCAGGCGCACCTTGTCGGCCACGACGCGCCACGTGTCGCTCGGGTCGATCGCCAGCAGCGCGTCGAGGTTGCCGATGGTGATCGTGCGGAATCGGCCACCGTCGCTCGTCAACGTGATGTTGGCCGACAGGGGCGCCAGCGCGCGCGGGGACGGGTCGGGGGCCAGCGATGCCATGCCGCTGAACGTGCCGGCCAGCCCCTCGGCGGCGGGGGTTAGCTCGGCGATGGCACCGGCGTTCAGGTCGGACCAGTCGAATCGCGCGATCGCCTCGCGCGGGCGGTCGAGGTCGATGCGGGCCGTGCCGGTCGCGGTGCCTTCGAGCAGGTTCACGTTCAGTTCCTGCAGCGTCACGATGCGGCCGTCGGCGTTCAGCTTCATCGCGGCGTCGCCGATGCGCACGCCGTTGCGGAAGGCCATCGCGCTCAGCTCAGCGTCGCCGGTGGCGCTGAGTTCCGTCAGGTCGACCTGAAGGTCGCTTTGCACCGAGGCGATGGCGCTGGACGTGTCGCTCTCGGTGGGCATTGGCCACGCGTCGACGTCCGTCTTCACGCGCAGCTCGGTCGGCGCATCGAGCGACGTGATCAGTTCGATGTCGGCCTCGCCGTTGTCCTGTCGGAGGGTCAGCTCGTTGCGCAGCGTGCCGTTGGTCAACCACGTACGGCCGTTGAGCGATTGCGCGACCACGGGCCCGGCCTTCAGATTGACGCCGTTGAAGACACCGACGGCCGTAAGGTCGGCCGGTGTGGTGCCGGCGATGTCGAGCGTCCATTGGCCATTCACGGTGCCGGCGACGTCCTCGCGGCCGGCGATCTGGCCGAGCTCGCTCATCGGCAGCTCGTTCACCGCCACCTTCACGCGCGTAGAGTTCCACGGCGTCGGCGAGACGGCTTCCAGGCTCCAGCGCCCGCCGAACAGCGACAGCTCGCGCGTCTTCACGTGCAGCGCGCCATCGGTGGCGACCAAGCCGTCCAGCTCCACCTTCAGGTCGCCCAGCGCGCGCTCGGCGATGACGACGTTGCGGCCGGTCAGCCAGCCCTGCATGTGCAGGTCGACCGGCGACACCTTGCCGTGCACGAAGAAGTCGCCCATCACGCGTCCGCCCACCAGCGGTGGAGCGCCGTCGGCGACTTCCAACGCCGGGTTTTCTTCCACCTGCGTCAGCGACAGGTTCAGGAAGACCGGCTCGGGCTGTGTGGCGAGGTAGTAGCCTTTGGCGGTCAGTTCGAGGTCGCTGTCGCGCAGGTAGAAATGCTTCAGGTTGTAGAAGTCGCCCACGCCGTACGCGTCGAACGAGAACCAGAGCGGGTCGGGGCTGCCACCGGGCAGGCGCGGGCCCAGGCCGTGCGCCCAGCCGTACCAGTTGCCACTGCTGATGTCGTAGGCGCCGCCACCGGTTAAGGCAGAGCTGTCGGGGCGCGACAGCGACGTCAGCGTGACCTTTCCGTCGGCGGCCGTCAGCTCGGCGACGGTGTCCTTCAGGTTTGCCTTGCGGTCACCGGCCGTCAGTTGCATGCGTTCGAGGGCGATCGTCCAGTTCGACTGGCCATCGCCGCGCGTGGCACCGTCGACGTTGACGATCGCATCCCACGTCGCCGTGCCGACGCTGCCTACGCTGGCGAGCCGCGCGTCCACCAATGGCCGGCCGGCGATGGGCTGGGTGACCGACAGGCTCGCGCTGCCCGATCGCAGCGTTGCGGCGGCGACGGTGATGTCCTGCCAGAGCGCCTCGCCCTTCAGCGACCCGATCACCGTCTCGTACCGCGCCGACACCGACGCCGTGCCACCCCCGATCTGCGACCGCAACCGATCGACGACCACGGCGTCGCCCTCGGTGCGAATGGCGCCACCGACGAGGTCGACCTTCGGCAGCGCTTCGACGCCGGTCGAAAGCGTCAGGCCCTGCGGCTGCGCCTCGATCGTCTCACCAGCGCGAATCGCGATCGGCCCGCTGGCGGAGAAGTTGTCGAAGGCGGCGTTCTTGATGTCCAACCTGCCGGTCACACCACCGCCGGCAAGGCGGCCGCGCCATTCGGCGTCCAGCTTGATGTCGTGCTCGAAATCGGGCGCGATTAGCGCGATCCACTCGTCGATGTTGCGCAGCGTCACGTGGACCTCGTGCGCGAAGTCGCCGCCGGGCACCACGCGGCCAACGGCCTTCAGCTGGTCGGCGACCGCGACGTCGTACTGCCAGGTGAGCGCGTCGATCGGCTCGCCCTGCACGGTGAGGGGGGCAAGTTCAAGCTCGCGGCCGGTGTTGGCGATGATGCGCACCTGGCCGTTGGTGATCGACACCTCCGGCAGCGGCAGCGGGCCAGATGCACCGCCCGACTGCTGTGCGTTGCCCGAGCCGCCGGCGCGGGCCAGCAGTTCGGCGACCTCCTGTAGGTTCCACCGGCCGGCGGCGTTCTG
Source organism: Tepidisphaeraceae bacterium (assembly GCA_035998445.1). Taxonomy (NCBI): domain Bacteria; kingdom Pseudomonadati; phylum Planctomycetota; class Phycisphaerae; order Tepidisphaerales; family Tepidisphaeraceae; species Tepidisphaeraceae bacterium. The sequence continues at coordinate 131,936 of DASYHQ010000051.1, forward strand.
CCGCACGACGAGCGTGGGGTCGGCCAGCGCCACCGAATCGAGCGCCACGGTACGCTTCAGCAGCAGGCCGGGGATCGACGTGTGATCCACGCGCAGCTCGGCGGCCTTGAAGAACGATTCGTCGGCCAGCGGGAGCGACAGCGTGACGTCGCGCAGCGTGGTGTGACCGAAGAAGCCGGTCGACAGCGTCTCGGCTGTCACGCGCAGGCCGAGCGTCCGCTGGACGATGCCCAGCACGAGGTCGCGCGGCAGGTTGGTCCAGAAGACCACCTGCACCGCGACGATCAGCAGCACGATCAGGATGCCGATCGTGATCAACCCGCGCAGCAACCACCGGCGAACGCGCGAACGAGGTTTTGCAGGAGCGGTGGTGGCCATTGCTGGAGATTATAGGTCCGGCGTTCCTTCGTGTTTCGAAGATAGAACCGGTGTCCACTCTTCAGGTTCACAACGGGGCCACCCTCTTGCGTCGAGCGTCGGACATTCCATGCACCAGTCCGTCGGCTCGGGCCGTCCTACCGTTCCTTTTCGACCGTTGGAATGTCGCCGGTGGTGCGCGGGCCGATGCCGAAGAACCACCAGTCCTCGCGGCGCGTGCGGCCGACGAACGGGCCGGACTGGTAGACGAGCTCGCCGGTGTCCTTCCAGTAGGCCACGAAGGCGACGCTCGCGTAGCCGTACTGTTTCGTGCTCTTGATGATCGACAGTTCCGGCGTCGCGACCGGCACGCCGACGTTGCTCGTGCCGCCGTTCAAGTAGAGGCCGGGAATGCCCAGTAGGAACTCGACGCGGTCGATGCCCAGCCCGGGGCTGCGCACCTCCAGGATGATCTGCGCGTCCTCGCGCACGTTCGCGATTCGGGCGCCGGCCGTCAGGATGCGGGCGCGCATCTCGCCGAGCAGGAACGAGATGTCGGTCGACGGGTTGTCGACCGCCGACAGGTAGGTCGTCTCCACGTAGACCGGTCGGTCGCGCAGCGCGTCGAACGACAACTGCGCGATCGACGTGATGGCGGCCTGGCGGATCAGGAACTGCTCGGTCGCGGTGCGCGGGGGGTCGGTCGTGCGGATGGTCGCGCAGCCGCGGGTCGCGGCGCCAAGCGCCAGCAACAGGCACAAGAGGATGAGTGGCGGTCGAGCGTTCATCACGTTCCAGCATCTTCGCTGCCCGTGCGCTGGCGTCCAGCGCACGAGCGGGATTTATGTCATATCCGCAGCAGCGGCATAGGACAGCGTACGAATCCGACGCGGCGATAGATTTGCCGACCGTAAGCCGTAGTGGCGACGCCTGCGTCGCGGTCGACGTGTCGCGGCGAGAGTCGTCGGACCAAACTCACAGCCTGGCCGTCATCCTGAGAGGGTGTTTATTAAGATCGTCAAGCCTGCTCCGGTCCCTCTCCCGGTACTCCGGGAGAGGCTAGGTGAGGGTGCATTCTGTTCTTTCTGAAGTCGTCAGCAGCTCGAAATCACCCTCGCCCTAACCGACTCCCGGAGTACCGGGAGAGGGGACCAGACTTCATAAAAACCGTCTGAGGTACTCCGAGGGACCTCCTCCCGTACTACGTCGCGAAGAGATCCTTCGGAGTACCTCAGGATGACGATTGCTTTGTGAAGTGTCTAAAGGCTAGCGGACAAAACCCGGTCGCATCGACGTGTCCACTTGTCATCCCGATGGGAGCCTAAGGCCACCTAAGGGATCTCGAACCACGGACGGTTCCGGGCCTTGGGAGATCCCACAGGTCGGCAAGCCTCCCATCGGGATGATACGTCCCTTATCAAGGCAGACATGGGCGGGCCGTCCATCGTACCGGTATGCGGCGCTGCACCGCGACGCAGGCGTCGCCACTACAAGATGTGGTGTGCTTTACCCGTGTTAACGCGATCAATCTGTCGCGGCCCACGGGCGAATCGTCGTGGTCGGTTGGGCAATCTGATAGGGAACCGTCGCGTTTGCCGCGCGTCTACGCAAGCGGCACATGAGTTGCAAAGCGGTTGTTGAGATCGCAGCCGCGTATCGCGGCGCGTCAAAACCGCCCCAACGGGCAAAGGAAGATCCGTGGAACTCGAAACGCTCCAAGACCTGATGGTCGAAAACCTCCGTGACCTCTACAGCGCCGAAAACCAGATCCTCAAGGCCGGGCCGAAGATGCTCAAAGCCGTCGAGAACGAGCAGCTGCGCACCGCGCTCGAGGAGCACTTGGAAGAGACCAAGGGTCAGGTCGAACGCCTGAAGACGATCTTCCAGCAGCTCGGTGAGAAGCCGACCGGCCATCACTGCAACGGCATGGAAGGCCTGCTGGAAGAGAACAAGGAGATGATGGAAGAGGACGGCGACGCCGAGGTGATCGCCGCCGGCCTGATCGTCGGCCAGCAGAAGGTCGAGCACTACGAGATCGCCGGCTACGGCTCGGCCGTCACGTTCGCCAAGCTGCTGGGCAACAAGCAGGCTGCCGACCTGCTCGGTCAGACGCTGAACGAGGAAAAGAAGGCTGACGAGCTGCTGACGAAGATCGCAAAGCAAACGATCAACGTGGAGGCGAAGGCCGCCCAAAACGATATGCCGAACAAGCCGAAGTCGAAGAAGAAGAAATAGCCGCAGGCTGGTTTCACCGTGGCATGGGCGTCTCGCCCATGCCTGTGGACTGGAACATGAAATTTCTTTAGTGGCTGGCCGCGCTGACCCAGCAGCAGCCACGAAATCGGATCGTTCGGCCGTACGCGAGCATGGGCGAGACGCCCATGCCACGTGAGGAGCCCAGTACGCGACCGGCCAAGCGTTCACTGAACTGTTTTTCCGTCACCGCTAGGATGGGCCGGGTAAGCTATCGCTCGGCCCATCCTTTTGATAGCTCTCGTTGCAAGGCTTTAATTTGTTCGTCGAGGGGAGTCGAAGTACCGAAACGGCGAATTTCTCCAGACGTTGCATGGACGAACACCGGTCCGTTACCTGCTAAGCGTCCTCTTCGGTCACCATCAACTATCCATCTTTTGTGATCGTAGAAGAAGATCCAGCCCAACGGTACGGTCCTGCATCGATCATGGAGCACTATATATTGGCCCATGCTGTCCAGAATTATTGCGCAGAAATTTTAGGACGACCTCACGTGCTTTCTCTTCTGTCAACATTGGGACACCTAGTTCGTGCGCAGCAACCCATCCCCAATCCTGATCTTCAAGAATCGCCTTAACTGCGTTTTGACCATTCAGAAAACATATTCCTCCATCCTTCGACGACATTAACTGCATGTGTTTGTGTACCGATCATCACAGGTCGATGCGGTACCGGTTCTTCTCGGTCTCGCCGCGTTGGCGCAGCAAGTGGTTGTGGGGCAGGGGGACGACATCGACGAAGGTCGCGCCGAGGCGTTCGATGGTGCGGCGGGAGGCGATGTTGGTCGGGTTGCAGGTGATCCAGACCGGCCGCACGTTGTGGGCTTTGGCCAGCGGCAGGATGAGCCGGGTCGCCCGTTCGGCGAAGTGGTGGCCGCGGGCGGGGGGGAAGACGTTGTACCCGACGTGGCCGATGTACTGCACGATGTCCGGTGTGTCGCCGATGCGCAGCGCGACCGACCCCACCACGCGCGGGCGGTCGCCGCTACCGTCGTTCCAGAGCATCCAGAACTGGTAGCTCGGCACGCGCCCCAGCATCAGGTCCGCCGGCTGACGGCCGCCGTCCATTTGCGCCAGGAACTCCAACACCTGCCCGCGCGACATTGCGGCCACCTCTGGTTCTAACTCCTGGGTCAGTGGATGGCGCAGCGTCGCGAGCATCCCGTCCACAAGCAGGTGCGACGGGGCGACCAACTCCAGCTCGCGATCGACGAGCGGAAACGGATTCAGAAATCGGAATCGACCGAACACGGGAGGGGGAGGTAGAAGGCTTGTAGAAGAACCAGACTATTAAGAACACGGTTCCATGAAGCGTCACGGCTTGCCGTCGGTCATCCGTCGAGAGTGTTAAAAAACATCGGACTTACGCACTGGACGATCCGACGTCATCCTGAGGTACTCCGAAGGATCTCCCCCCGTATTTGCTTCAAGCGGAAAGAGATCCATCGGAGTACCTCAGGATGACGAGTTGCGCCATTGGTGCATGAAGTGCATAGGTCCGAAAAACATTTGTCGCAGCTGCCTTTCCGTGGGCATGGGCGTCTCGCCCATGCGTGTCGAGTGGAACGAGCAATTCCATTTATGGGCTGCTGCGCCGACCACGCCGCTGCAACCAATCTTGTCATCCGGCCTCACGACAGGCATGGGCGAGACGCCCATGCTACGGTCGGAGCCGACGCGGCACTGTCTATAACACCCTCTCAGGACGGCCGTAGTTCAACCCGAAAAGAAGAGAAGCCTGACCGATCCTTCTTTGAATCTGTCAGGCGACTTCTTGTGCGGCTCGAACTACTGATCGCCAGAAACAAGCTACGGACACGCGTCTGTCTCGCGTGCCCGGTCCCGTTCCGTTTTACCAAAGCCCGTTGCCACCAAACAGTTCGCGGGCACGCATCCACAGCAGGATGAGCCCGACGAGGCTCAGGGCAAAGCCCGCGCCCGCTAAAGCGGTGTAGGCATTATTGGTGGGGGCCACTTCAACGATATCGACGCCACCGGCTCGGCTCATGATTTAACTCCGCTTGTGCGTGGTCTTTGCAGACAGTGTCGGAATGAATGATTTTGCTTTGGAACCGTCGTCCTGAGGTACTCCAAGGGATCGCTTCGTCTCGCGCTTGGGACAGAAGAGATCCTTCGGGGTACCTCAGGATGACATTCGGGGCACTAGCCGCACTCGGCTCGCCTTACAGCTGCGTCTTCACTTCGGCGCCCGGGGCGATCGAGGCGGTCTCGGGACCGGCGATGCGGCCCGCGGCTTCGTTGGCCTCGACGGCCGTCACGGTCAGCGTGCCCAGGAACTTGCCCGTGCCGCGTTCGACAACGTTGAACTGCATGCCCTTGCTCACGCTGTCGGCGCTGCCGACCGAGATCGTGGCGTACATGCTGCCGGCGAGATCTTCGACCTTGCGGATGACACCGTTGATCGGCGGACCCACGCGGGCACCGGCGGCGACGGCGTTGGGCGAGTCGACTTCGATGCCGGCGGCCCTGGCCTGGTTGCCGATGCGGTCGACCGTGCTGCGCGCGTCGGCCAGCTGCTCGGCCAGGAAGCGGCGCTCACGCTCGGTGACGTCCAGCTGGTTGGTCAGGTCGCTGATGCGCGAGTTGAGCTGCGATGCCTCGGTCACCCGGGTGTCGAGCGTGCCGCGCAACTGGGCGACGGCGTCGTTCAGCTTCGTCTGGGCGTCCTGGCTGGCCTTGACGGCCTCGGCCAACTTGGCGTTCTCGGCCAGCTGCAACGCCGACTTGCTCGAGGCGTCGGCGAGGGTCGCGGCCTGCTCGTTGTTACGACGCTGGGCATCGGCGAGCGACGCCTTCAGCGTGTCGACCGTGCCGGCCATCGTGTTGACGTTGCTCTTGTACGTCGAGACCTCGGCCGCCAGGGCCTGCGTCTCCTCTATACGCTGGTTCTCGGCCCGCTGCGCTCGAGCGGTCGCCGCGTCGGCGTCGGCGCGGAAATCTTGTTGCTTGTTGACGAACACGATCACACCGGCAACCAGCATGGCCGAGATGATCACATGAAGGGCGACGAACGTTTTAGTCAGCGGGCTCAAGGCGGGCTCCTTTTGACAGGCCGTCTACAAGGGTGAGGGGACACGTCCCAATTCGGCTCGCAACCGTTTCGCAACCGCAAATATCACCGACATCTGCCGTGCACTTCGTGGGGAACCGTAACCATTGGGAACTGCTGCAGGGTCGAACGCCTCCGCGCGTCCGCGTCGTCCGATCCGGCCAGAACGACTTAGGACCACTCGTTAATCCTAATCTACGACATACAAGTGTCAAGTTTTTCCGGGCGTTGCGCGAGGCCGATAATTGATGCGGTAGTGGGCAGTCGACAGTAGTTCATGGGCAGAAAGGAAGGGCGACTCGGCCGTCCTTCAGATAGAAACTAGTCAGCCAACTGCAGGATCGCGCCGGCGGTGGCGACGCGGACGTCGGTGTTGTTGTCCTTCAGCAGGGGAGACAGCGCATCGATCGCGTCGGGTCGGCTGATGGCGCCCAAGGCCAGCGCGCCGAGCGTGCGTTTGCGGGGGTCGACACTTTTGAGGCCGGTGGTGGCGATCGTGTACCCCTCGTCGCTGCCGAGCATGCCCATGGCGCGGGCGGCGACGAGGCGCACTTCCTCATAGTCGGCCGTCAGACCCCCGCGCACGTGCTCGATGATCCGCCGATCGCGCGGCTGGGCCAACGCGATGAACGCGACCATCTGGTCGTCCGGATACGCGCTGACCGCGGCCGCGGCCAGGTTGGCCAGGCCCCGTTCCTGTCCGAGCCGCCAGAGCGCCTCGGCCACCTGCAGGCGCACGATCGCGTCGCGGTCGCCTTGCATGGGACGAAGGAGCTTTACGGCGCTGGGCTCTTCGAGCATGCCCAGGACCATCGCGGTCATCCCGCGAATGCGGGCGTTGTCGCTTTGGACGAACAGCTCCAAATCGCGCGACAGCCGGGTGTCGCCCAGGCGGTGCAGCGCGAAGCGGACGGCGATCTGCACGAAGTTGTCCTCGTCCGCCGCCAGCTTCAGCAAAGCCGGGTAAGCCGCCGACAGTTTCAGTTCACCCACCGCCAGCGCCGCGGCGGTGCGGGCGATGGGAGCCGGGTCTTCCAATGCTGCGACGATCTCTTTTTCAAACACCGTGGGGGTGGATTGACGCATCGCCTCGATCGTGTGGGCGCGAATGAGGCCGTCGGACGACTTCAACCCGGCCCGCAGTTCCACGGTCGCGGCGGTGACCTGTTCCGGGGAGATCGTCACCTGCCGGACCGGAGGGGCGGCCGGCGGTTGCTTCGACCGCGGCGTGAGTTTGGCCGCGAGCGGTTGCTGGGGTTTGGGTTTGCCGGCAGGGGCGCAACCGATGACCGTCGCCGTGCCCAAAATAGCGGTGAATAGGAGAAAACGTCGCATAATAGCGTTATCGGACTAAGTGCCAGTGGGAATGTAGTCGTCGGCGATCTTTTGTGAGATCGCGGTTCTCATCGCAGAATTTGAACCGTTTCACCGATCGATCATTCAGCTATGGCCGCATCTCCTTCGACGCCCCCGCCGCTAGCCGCTACAATCTTGCCCCCGCGATTGAAGCGGGTACTTATGGCCCTGCTGCAATCGATTAAAAACCTCAGTAAGTCGTTCGGCGTTCGCCCGCTGTTTCGTGGCATCAACATCAGCTTCGACGACACCGAACGCACAGGGCTTATCGGCCCGAATGGCGCCGGTAAGTCCACGCTGCTCAAGATCTTAGCAGGAATTGAAGCCCCCGATGAGGGCACGCTGGAAGGCCGGCGGAACCTGCGGCTGGGATACCTGGCGCAGGCGGATGAATTCCCGGCTGGCCAGACCGTCGAAGGCGCCATGCTGGCCGCCGTCGCGGACGTGCCGGGCGACGAACACGAGCATCATGTCGACATCTCGATCCTGCTGGATAAGGTCGGCTTCAAGGACGTCGACCAGAAAGCCAACACCCTCTCGGGCGGTTGGAAAAAACGGCTGGCGGTCGCGCAGCAGCTCATTCGCAAGCCTGACCTGCTGCTGTTGGACGAGCCGACGAACCACCTCGACCTCGATGGTATCCTCTGGCTGGAAAGGCTCTTGCTGTCGAGCAAGTTCGCGTTCGTCACGATCAGCCACGACCGGGCGTTCCTCGAACGGGTGACCAACCGTACGGTAGAGCTAAGTCGTTCGTATGCCGACGGTTACCTTAGCATCAGCGGCCCGTACAGCGCGTTCGTCGAGAAACGGGCCGAGTACCTCGCGGCCCAATCATCGCGGCAGCAGTCGCTGGCGTCGCAGGTTCGGGGTGAGATCGAATGGCTCCGCCGCGGTCCTAAGGCGCGCGGCACTAAGGCCAAGGGGCGCATCCAGCAGGCCGGCGAGATGATGACCGATCTGGCCGAGCTGAAGACCCGCAACAACCAAGGCGGCACCGCCCAGATCGACTTTTCCGCCACCGCGAGGCAGACGCGCAAGCTGATTAACGTCGAGAGGGTCGCCAAAACCCTCGGCGATCGTAAACTGCTGACAGACATTAGCTTCGTGCTTGCCCCCGGCACCAAGCTGGGCCTGATCGGCCCCAACGGTAGCGGCAAAAGCACGCTGATTCGCCTGCTCTCGGGCCAACTGGAACCCGACGCCGGCACCATTCGCCGGGCCGATGCGTTAAAGGTTGTCGTGTTCGATCAGAACCGCGCCCAGCTCGACCCCATGCTCACGCTGCGCGACGCGCTCTCGCCCACAGGTGACACGGTCTACTACGCCGGCGGCTCGCAGCATGTGACCGGTTGGGCCCAGCGGTTCCTGTTCCGCACCGAACAGCTCGACCTGCCGGTGGGCCAACTGTCTGGTGGTGAGAAGGCGCGGGTGATGATCGCCCGCATGATGCTCGAGCCGGCCGACGTGCTGATCTTGGACGAACCGACCAACGACCTCGACATCCCCTCGCTCGGCGTGATCGAACAAAGCCTCGACACCTTCCCCGGCGCCTTGGTCCTGGTCACGCACGACCGCTTCATGCTCGAACGCCTGACGACCGACATCCTCGGCCTCGACGGCCGCGGCAACGCGAACCTCGTCGCCGATGTTGACCAGTACCTGCAGTGGCGCGAAACGCAAGCTGCGACCAAATCGACACCTGCGAGGCAGGCGACCGGGAACAGCGCCAGTAAGCCCGCGGCTAAACCGTCGGTCAATCCGTCGCTTGCGCCCACGGCTGCAACGAAGAAGCTGTCGTACATGGAGCAGCGAGAGTTGGACGGCATTGAGGCGAAGATCCACACCGCCGAGGCCGCCCTGGCGACCGCCGAGGCAGAGGCCCACGATCCCAAGTTGGCCGCCGACTGGCAAAAGTCCCACGACCTCTTCGCGCAGGTCGAAACTGCCCGGCAGCAGGTGCAGAAGCTGTACGCGCGATGGGAAGAACTCGAGTCACGTCGACAGTAAAATCGGCAGACGTGACCCTTGCCCCAGGCGTGGGCAATCAATCGTAAAAAGCCTGGGCGTATTTGACTGTACGAAAAGCTGAGGTATGTTCAGTGCAACAGTTTAGTCAGATGCGTTGTCTTTTGCTTTTTTAGGGTTGGCATTGCGATAACCGCAACGGGCACCTCGATCACTCCAAGTAAACTTGTTGAAATAACCAGACTGCCACGTTGCCCCAGGCATCCTGGCATAGTTAATTCTCTATGGCCTGTCGGTCTGTAGTGAAGGTGGACGAGGTGTCTCTCTCCACTTTGTTGGCGTACCGTCGAAAATGAGATTCCCCGGAGGACAGATGAAGTCGTGCGAAGTGCAACACTTGCGTCAGTTGGTTCTGCTTGCGGCTGTGATGGCGACGCTCGGTGGCGGAACAATGGCTGGCGCGGCCACCTACGAGTGGCAACCCGTCGCGGCCGGCACGTACTCGTGGAACAACGACACCCACACCGTCTCCGCAAGCGACGATGACGACAACTGGAACGCCGGGCCAGACGCCAGCACCGTCTTCCCGAACGCCGCGCAGGACGTGGCGAACGTCAACAACGACATCGTTGGCAACGTCGGCATCAACCTACAGCAGGACGTCACCATCGGTGTTCTGAACCTCGGCGATGCCAACGGCAGCAATGCGTTCGCGTTGAACTCTGGCGTTGCCGGCAGCAGGCTCACGTTCGACAATGGCTCATCGGCAGCGCAGGTGAACCTCCGCAACGAGGGCACGGTCACCCACACGATCGGCGCCCCGATTGCGCTGAACTCAAACCTCAACATCGATCTGGCCGCCAGCATCGTCGCCACCAATTCGGCGCGTCTTACGTTGAGCGGCAACATGACGCTCAACAATCGCACGGTCACCGTAACCGGCGGTTACGTTGGCGGCGCGAATGAAGCCAACCAAATCACCTTGGCGGGTGGCGACACCCTGATCGGCAACGGCACGATCGTCAACAACAGCAACTCGCCGCTGGTGATCACCGGCGACAAGAGCCTCTTTACCGGCACGTTGATCGCCAACGGCCAAGGCGTGGGCGGCAGCAACACGGGCACGTTCACCCTCACCCAGGCATCGGTCCGCAACGCGGCCGAGATCGTCATCAACGGCAACCACAACGGTTCGTCGCAACTCGGTGGCAGCGTGCACATCGGTACCGGCAGCACGCTGGCCCCTGCGATAAACCAGCGCCTGACCCAGAACCGCGTCACCATGAACGGTGGGCTGCTCAACATAGGCGGCATCCCGTTGGCGCCTGGCAATACAACCACGGTGCAGACGGAAAACGTCGCCAACCTGGACTTCAACAGCGGCTACGCCTTCGTCAACATGACCGCGTCGAACACGACCGGGGGCAACCTGCTGAACGTGGCGACCCTTGAGCGAGGTGAGGGCGCGACCGTGTTCTTCCGTCAGAGCGCGCCACAAACCAACGCGTCCGGCGCCGTTTACGCACGCTTCGCTGCAGGGAACGCCGATTCGTTCGTAGTCGGTTCGACCGCCACCAGCGGCAACGCGACCCGCGTCATCCCGTGGATGATCTCCTCGACGAACGTCAGCAACCTCGGCATCGGCGGACTTGCGACATACGACGCCGTCGAAGGTTTCCGCCCGCTGCGCACCGGCGAGTTTGCCGAATCGTTGACGAGCGGCGCCAACGTCAAGGTCGGCGGGACCGACAATCTCTCGCAGGATTACACACTCAACTCGCTGCAGCACACCGGCAATGCCGTCTCCAACATGATGCCCAACGCGTCCACCCCACGGACGATCACGATCAACAGCGGCGCGCTGGCGTTCAACAGCAACAACTCTGGCATCGGCGCCGCGGGCAACAACAACGGTCGGGCGGGCACGCTCGACTTTGCCGGGGTCGAGGCGGTCGTCATCAACACCTCGGCCAACACCAACAGCATCGGCGCCGCCATCACCAACGCCAGCGGCCTGACCAAGGGGGGCACCGGCACGCTCGTCCTCACGGGCGACAACGACTACAGCGGTAACACGAACGTCTCCGGCGGCACGCTTCGCGTCGGTGACGGCACCTACGCCTCGAACCTCGGCGACGGCGACGTCACCGTGCATGCCGGTGCCCTGCTCGACCTGCTGTCCGACGAGGCGATCAACGACGCCGCGACCCTGTCGCTCCTGTCCCAGGGGTTGTTCAACGGCAAGGTGAACATCGGTGAAAACCTCGTCGAGACGATCGGCTCGCTGATCCTGGCCGGCGATATCTACGGCGAAGGTTACTACGGGTCCAGCGCCGCGGCGTCGGCCAACCCATCCTTGATGGTGAACGTCAACGACACGTACTTCACCGGCACGGGTGTGCTCGAGGTCGCGGCCGTCCCCGAGCCGGGCAGCCTTGCCCTGCTGGGCATGGCGGCCCTGGCGACGCTCCGGCGTCAACGTCGGGCCTAACAGGGCCGATTCATGAAGGTGAAATAGCGGGCCTGGCCTCTCGTGCGACGCACGGATGCCAGGCCCGTTGACTTTCCCGAGCGATCGTTTCTTCGCCATAAGAGCCGCAACCGATAGACAGATTCGAGTGCTATGCCGGAATAGCCAACGTTCGGAAACTGCCGGTACTTCATGACAGGCCTGATGATGCGCCGGCGTCGATCGGCTGCTTGGATTGTCGTTCCGATGCGCCGCTCGCGGCATTCTTGTAGGCTGATAGGCTGATCGGTGGTGGGGGCGAATCGTTTCAGGTTCTTCGCACGCGTTGCGTTGTCTATTTGAAGGAGCACTGGATGAGGATCGCACTCAACGGCCAGTTGGCCGACGAGCGTCGCGTGCGCGTGGGGTTTATCGGGTGTGGGTCGCACGCGTTTCGCAATGTTTTCCCGGCGTTTCAGTTCACGCCGATCGAGCTGGTGGCGACGTGCGACCTGCAGCTGGACCGGGCGCGGGCGTACGCCAGGCAGTTCGGCGCTGCCGATGCGTACGACGATCCCGAGCGGATGCTGTCGCGCGACGATATCGACGCCGTGTTTATCGTCACCAATTACGACGAGCGGATGCGCCCGCGTTACCCGCAACTGGCCGCCCGCGCGATGGCGGCGGGCAAGCACGTGTGGATGGAGAAGCCACCCGCCGCCACGTTGGCCGATGTCGACCTGATGCGCGACGCCGCCCAGAAGCACCGCCGGCACGCGATGGTCGGCTTTAAGAAGATGTTCGCGCCGGCCAACCGGAAGGCGAAATCGCTGGCGAGCGGTGCCGACTTTGGCCAGCTGTCGATGATCACGATGCAGTACCCGCAGTACGTGCCGGAACCGGGCGACATCAAACGGTACCTCGCCGGCGAGCCGGTCGGCACGGCCCGCGATTTTCTGGACCACCTCTGCCACCCGATGAGCCTCCTGCTCATGCTGAACGGCATGCCGCGCGACCTCGTCTACCAGCGCAGCCGCTTTGGCGCGGGCGCGCTGACCTTCACGTACGCCGACGGCGTGGTCGCCAGCATGGCGTTCACGCATGGCATGGCCAACGACGGTGGCATGGAACGCACGATGCTGGTCTCCGACCGCGGCCGGCACATTACCGTCGAGAACAACACCCGCGTCACCTATCGCCGCACGCCACCCAACCTGGGCTACGGCACGTCGCCCGACTACTTCCAAGGCGACCCCGATCAGGCCAGCAACATCTGGGAGCCGGAGGTGTCGCTGGGCCAGTTGTATAACAAGGCGATGTTCCTGCTGGGGTACTACGCCGAGGTACAGGCGTTCGCCGAGTGCGTGTTGAACGACCAGGCGCCCACGTTAGGGTCACTGGAACACGCGCGGCAAGTCACACGCGTGTTCGAAGCGTTCGCCAGTCCGCCTGGGCAGGTCATCACGCTTTGATGTCGGTGGCTGGCTTTCCCGTTGCCGGCCACCGATGTCGATGCGGCGTATCATTTGGCTAGATCTCAGGCGCAGATCGTGCAAGATGTGACATAACGCGCGTGGACAGCGGACGTTTCGAACCGGTACTACATCATTTCTGCTGGTATGTGAATTAAGGCAACACAACTGCCCACGCCGACTACATGAATGCGCCACGCACCGCCGATGGAGGCGCAAGCTGCGGGGGTGTCGTGCGGGGTGTGAAGCGGGCGGGTTCAACCCGCGCATCTCATGAGAGGTTTAGCAAGGTCTGGATCGATGGGCTTGCGGCGCCGTCGCACGGTATAACGGCTTCACGTCGAACGGCGAGCCGCCGACTGCGCACGGCACAAGGCCGATCGTGATCGACCGCCTTTGCTTCACCATGGCCGTGGCGAACGCGATGCCCGGCCCTACGCCCGGATCGATGTGCCCGATCTTCCCGTGAATCGGATCACGCGCGACGACCCAACGGCCGTGGGGACCTTGGACGTCCAGCGCCAGCACGCGCGCATCGTCCACTTGCGCGTCGAGGTCTCGCGTGTCGCGGCCGGCCATGTTCGACTGACCCATCAGCAGGTAGACGTGGAACTGCGCCTTCGCTGGCGGCTGCACGACACGTGGGGCCGGTTGCGTGGCAGGTGCCGTGGTGGCCTGCGCCGGCACGGCGGATACTGTGATTCCAGCAGCAGGGTTGGCTGCCTCAAAACCTCGGCCGACGAACTGGACGATGAACAGTTAACAATGGGCATTACAATTGTTGGGGTCAGAATCCGCGGCATTCTGGGCCAGACGCAACGTATTGCGATAAGCAACCGCGCACCGCTCGCGAGGTATGGAGATGCAAAGGCCGGGGAACTCGGCTTGTTTCTTTATGCCGCCCGACCCGCCGTGCCGAGATCGCCTGCCGGTGGATCGCATCTTTCGGTTGACGATCGTGCCAAGCCCTAGGACGATGCTGCGAGTGCGCCGGCCGCGAGCGCCAGAGTGGGGGCAAAGCGGCGCGCTGATCGAACCGTGCGCCACGCGTGCCGAGCAAAGTACGGGAGAGCCTGCATGTCCACCTTGCCTGCAAACGCCTCGTCGACCGCATCACCGCTGCGCCGTCGCAACTTTGCCAGCGACAATGGCAGCGGTGTCTGCCCGGAGGTGTGGGAGGCGATGCGCGCCGCCGACGCCGCCGGGCACTGCCCCGGGTACGGCAACGACGAGTGGACGCGCCGCGCCAGCGACCTGATCCGCGCGACGTTCGAGCAGCCGCAGGCCGACGTCTACTTCGTCTTCACCGGCACGGCCGCCAACAGCTTGGCGCTGTCGAGCCTGTGCCAGAGCTACCACGCGATCGTCTGCCACGAACTGGCCCACGTCGAGACCGACGAGTGCGGCGCGCCCGAGTTCTTCTCCAACGGCAGCAAGATCATCACCTGCCCCGGCGACCAGGGAAAGCTGCAGCCTGCGACGGTCGAGCAGCTCGTCGTCCGCCGCACCGACATCCACTTCCCGCGCCCGCGCGTGCTGAGCCTGACGCAGACAAGCGAACTGGGCACGGTCTACGCGCCGGCGGAGGTCGCGGCGCTGTCGGCGGTCGCGAAGCGGCACGGGATGCGCGTGCACATGGACGGCGCACGCTTCGCCAACGCGGTCGCCTCGCTCGGCTGCGCGCCGGCGGAGGTCACGTGGCGCGCGGGCGTGGACGTGCTGTCGTTCGGTGGCACGAAGAACGGCATGGCGGTCGGCGACGCGGTCGTCTTCTTCGACCGGGCGCTCGGCGAGGAGTTCGCCTACCGCTGCAAGCAGGCGGGGCAGTTGGCGAGCAAGATGCGTTACCTGTCGGCCCCGTGGCTGGCGTCGCTGAACGACGACGTCTGGCTGCGCCGCGCCGGCCACGCCAACGCGATGGCCCGCCGGCTGGCGACGGGGCTGGGGCAAGTGGAGGGGGTAAGCCTGCCGCTGCCGACGCAGGGCAACGTCGTCTTCGCGAACCTGCCGGCGGCGCGGCTGGCGCACCTGGCGGGGCGCGGCTGGCGGTTCTACACGTTCATCGGTGTCGTCGGCGCCGCGCGGTTCGTCTGCTCGTGGGACACCACCGAGCAGGACGTCGACGATCTGCTGGCCGACGTCGCATCGGCGACAGCGAACTAGCAGGATGTCCCGCAGTCTCACAGGAGACTGCGCGCCGCCCGCACCAGCCGCTCGTGTACTGTCCGATAGCTCCTCCTACGGTTCCGCTGACTTCGTTCACAGAAGTTCAGCTATGCAATATTTGGAAAAAAAATACAACTGTTGTATATTGATGATGCGGTTACTCGTTGCCCAAGATGTTTATTCGTTTGAATGGAGGATATCCGATGGTTTTTCGATTCGTGGCTACGCTGGCGATCCTTGTGTGGGGCTGCTGCGCCGGGCTCGTAATAGCGGCACCGTCGGTCACCATTCCAGCGGCCGCGCCAAGCAACCTGTTCCAGCCGGGGGATTCGATCGCCTTCGACGTGCGCCTCACCGGTATGTCGGCGGGGAACGTCGAGGTCAGCGCCCGCGTCACCGATTACTTCGGCAAGGAAGTTTGGTCGAAGAACCAATCCGTGCCGGCCGGTGATGACGGCAACGCGTTGCTACCGGTCAAGCTGGAACAACTCGGAAACGGTTACTACGAACTGCATGTCTCGGCCCGGCAGGGCGGGGGTGACGAGGCCCGAGCCAAAACGATGGTCAGCTTCGGCGTCGCGCCGTTCGTCGAGCGCTCCGCTGCAGAGGTACGCGAGAAGGAGTACCGCTTCGGTCTGAAAAAGTGGAACTGGAGTTCGCCCCTGCGCGGCACGGAATGGGACGAGCGTAAGGCCGTCGCTGCTTCGGTCAAGCTCGGGCTGCAGTGGACGCGCGAAATGCTCCAGGAGCAACGGCACCTCGGCACGATCGAGATGATCGAAACGTACCCGATGAACGTCGTGATGAAGATCGAACGCTTCCCCGCCGAGATGTACGACGAGCAACGCTACGGTCCGAAGGCGGCCTGGGAGGCCGAACAGGGCAAGGGGCACTGGGTGCTCAAAACGTTGCCGCAGAAAGCGCCCTATCAGAAGTGGCTGCGCGAGCACGTAAGCAAAATTCCCGCCGAACAGAACGTGTTCGAGATCTGGAACGAGCCGTGGGACAAGATGAACCCGGAGGACTTCGCCGAACTATGTAAGTGGATCGCCGAGGTCGTGTTCGACGTTCGCCCCAACGCCATCCTCGGTCCGAACCTGCTCGGTTCCACCAGCGACTATTACTTCGATGCCCGCTTCATCAAGGCCGGCGGCATGGAACGCATGAACATGGTGGCGCTGCACCCGTACGGCAACTCGGCCGACCGCGAGTGGCTGCGCAGCTACCGCAAGTGGATCAACGAGAAGGCCGGTCGCCCGATCGACATCTACGTGACCGAGTTCGGCTCACCGTCCACACCGGAAGGCCCCGGCCGACGGTCCGAGCAGGAACAGGCGCAGCGCGTGGTGTCGCAGTCGCTTTACCTGTTCGCCGAGGGCGTCACGGTCTTCATGCCGCACACGATGGGCCAATCGGAACGCGATCCGACATACCTCGAGGAATGGTACGGCCTGTTCCGCTTCAGCCACGAGCCCAAGCCTGCCATCATCGCCTATGCTAACACGGCCCGCCTGATCGACGGCAGCCGGTATGTGGGTGACCTCTGGTACGGCCCGGGCGTCGACGCGATACTGTTCGAGCGCGACGGCACGTTCACGTTGGCCTTGGGCACCCGATCGGAAAAGGCGGAGGTCGAGGTCGAGCCGGGCGTCGAGCAAGTGACGCTAATCGACATGGTCGGCACCGAAACGAAGCGAGCCGTGACCGACGGTAAGCTGCGCCTGCCGGTCAGCGCCGATTGGACTTACCTCGTCGGCGTAAGCCCGTCGCTGGAAACCAAGGCCTCCACCGAACTGCGGCCCGACCGGTATCCAAGTGATGCCAAGCAGGCACGCAATCAACGCCAGCTCGCCCGCATGTCCGCACCGCCCACGTTCGACGGCCGCTTCGATGACTGGAAGAACGCCACCCAACTGGCCATGATCAACCCGAAGGTCAACGGCAACGACGCCAGCGGCACCGGTTACCTCGCGTGGGACGCCGACCATCTCTACGTCGGCGTGAACATGCGCGATAATCAGGTCCACAACACCCAGCCGCAGGCGAAGCTCTACCTGCACGACTCGCTCGAGCTCTTCGTCAGCACCGTGCCCCGCGACGAGGGCGCGGGCGCCGCGCCCACCGACCACCAGTTCTTCATCACGCCCACCTCTGGCGAGAAGCGCGCGATGTTCACCGAGGTGATGGACTCGCCTGACACCTCGGTGCAGGAGGACGTGAAGGAGGGCAAGTCCCACATTGGCCCCGGCGGCAACGGATGGGTGGCCGAGGTCGCGATTCCGTGGTCGCGCCTGAGCGACTTCAAGCCGAAGCCGGGCGCGAAGATCGCGATCGAGATGCGCGTGAACGACGCCGACACGGCCCACGAGCGGTTCAAGATCGATCCGAGCGACGCCCAAGGCGTGCCGCCGCTCGACCCACCGAGGTGGTCGCTGCATGAACTGGTCGAATAGCCTGCCGTGCTTGTTGTCAGTTTCGTGGCGGCGCGAGAGCGGCCGCACTGGCCTGTGAATGGCTGGTGCGGCCGCTGCGCTAGATCGAGCTGTCGCAGGCCTACTTAGGCGGCCTTGCTGAACTCACCGAAGTCGCCGTTATCGTCATCAAATGGGATGGCGGCCGCGGCGGCGGATTTGGGGGCGACGCGCTTTGGTGACTTGGTCTTGACCGGGGTCTTCGCGGTGGACGACGCGTGCGGCCGGACGGATGCCGCTGTCGTCTGCGTGCGTCCGGCAGCGGCCGACTTACCGCTAACGAGCGCGACCAGTTCCCCGACGACGCCCGACAGCTGCTCGGCCTGGCTGCTGAGCTCCTCGGCCGCCGCGGCGCACTCCTCGGCCGACGCGGCGTTGCCCTGCGTCACCTGGTCCATCTGCGTCACCGCCGTGTTCACCTGACCGAT